>JACQYL010000110.1 GCA_016208165.1 Deltaproteobacteria bacterium | reverse complement strand
TGCGCGACAAGAAACTCCAATTGCCGTGGGACGAGGTGCTCACGGATCTGGACGCGTTCAAGGCCGTTCATTTCCAATGGGACGACCGGGAATACCTGCCGCGAACCGAGTGCCAAGGCTGCGCCCACGGCGTCTTTCAGGCCGTGGGCGTGAAACCGCCCCCGACTCTGCAACCCATAAGCTTGTGAACGCGTACTGCCAAGAACACCTTTGTCTCTTGTAACCCGTTGATATGCCAAAAGCTTTTTAGAACAACTGTCGAACTTGAGGTTAATGGCATCGCATTCGACATCCTTGCTACAGACAGGAATTTTGTAGAAGGTTCGGACAAAGGGGACATAGCGCGGTATCAGTTTTATTTGTCAGAAGATCAGATAGTTATATACATTAAGGATGAAATGACCGGAAAGGAGTTGGCAGATCGCTCCTATATTCTTTTTAATGGTGAGCGAATCGACTTGCTAACATTTTAGCCGGAGCCGTCCACGTATGAGAGATAGATGAATTCCCCATGGCGTTTCCGGAAGAAAGGACGCCGAGCCACCAATAACTGAGGCAGGATTCTAAGTTAAGGTTATGGTGCAGTATCGGAGCAGCTTTCTGCAAAGTGCTTGCTAACTTGGCCGTTGCCAACATATCTGGACAGTAACCTATAGTTGTTTTGTTCATACCGTACCCTCCCCGCAACGATTGCGGGATGGATTTTTAACTGTTCGGCCAAAGAATAGATCTTGGTGGTTGTTGCTTTCCCTCCAATCGGGTTCTTCTCCCACACTTTTTGTGGCACCAGGGCTTCCCGAGCCATTTCATCGGCTTCTTTTTCGATTTTATTCTCCGAGTCGGCGTCATGGGGCCTCAAGTCTAAATCATCGATGATGATCCGATCTGATGTGGTCAGGTGTTTGGAAACATGTGCAAGCTCATGTAACAAACAAAACCAGAAATTATCAATTCTGTCATGGCGAAGCGTCAGACCAACTACCGGTGTTCCATCCTGCATTAACATAGCGGCCCCATCCAGATAGGTCTTGGGCAGGTGGCGAACCACAATTAGGTGAATCCCCTGTTTTCCCAAATACTCTTTTGCCAATAAAGGGCCGTTTTCAAAATAGCTCAGCCGGGCTATTTCCTGCTGCGCACTCTGTCTGATCGAACCAGCGGCATATTTGCCTCTTAGGGGATTTTCTCGGGCGAGCGCCAACACACGAATACACCACGCCGTCAGGGCATATGGATCCATTTTCGAGCTGCAGCGCACGTAGTGGCCCTGACGAAAAAGCGCTACTGGAACCGATCCCATTCCGCCGGCCCGCGCAATAAAGTTGCGTATCAACTCTTCGGCATTCTCCTTTGGGTTTTTCACCTTTGGTATCCAACATCGGATAGACATTTCAACCAACGGAAATTTAGTCCACTGCAGATCTTGCATTTCTTCCGGAAAACAGGCATCCGGCTCGTTTAGCAACACCTCGGCCGGTATCCCTAGATTTTTATTGAGGGACCTCATCATGGCCAGTGTAAGCGGGCGCTTGCCGTTCAAGACCTCGGATACCTTACTCTTGTTGCCAATATATGGGATCATGTGTTTCTGCGTCAGCTCCAGTTGTTCCATCCGGAACTTGATCGCCTGGATGGGATCAGGCGGATCGATGGGAAAGTGCTGATCCTCATACATCTCCACAAGTGCGGTCAGTAATTCGAGTTCGTCGATCTCGGGCGTGTCCGGCTGAGCATCCATGAGAGCTTCGATGCGTGATAACGCCTTTTCGTAGTCTTCTTCAGTCTTTATCAGGCGACTAATCATTCAGATCACCTCCGCATCGATGTTGTCGTACTCTTTGTGGGTTCCAATAAACCGTAAAAAGACGGTTTTTGAGTGATAGTTAATCCTCACGATAAGTCGGTATTTATTGCCTGCAATGTTAAATACAACCCTATTGCCCCCGATAATACTGGCCGATCTATATCGATGTTTAACGTCTGCCGGAGAAGTCCATTGAGCGTGACAGGCTTCATTGTACCACGCTTTCAACGGCTCCTTGGCGTCTTGGCGGCTCGATTGTTCATAGAATTCGACCAATTTCTTTCTCGAGATTACATGCATAATCTAATTGGTTCCCAAACTAATGTCAACAAATAGGTTCCCCCAAAGGGAACTTTTCATAAAGATAGAATCTAATCCTCTTTCACGAGACGGAAGCCCAAGCGGCCGTTCGAATAGCCAGGAACGAGCCATCCGCGATACGAACAGCGAACCATGGTGGCTTCCCACCTCCAGCAGCCTCCACGACCCACGTGGTCGCCCCTCCCACTATTTACTATCGGGTTTTCTCGGCGGTGCTTCGAATAGGCATTCTCATCGTAGATGTCCGCGCACCACTCCCAAACATTCCCGCTCATGTCATAGATTCCAAGACCATTTGGAGCCTTTGAGCCAACGGCATGAGTGGCGCTGTCGCTGTTGGACGAGTACCATGCGGCCTGGTCTACATCGTGCCCACCGGAGTATTTCTCCGGCTTGCCTCCGCTTCTGCAGGCATACTCCCATTCGGCTTCCGTGGGAAGGCGGTAGTACCTATCCGGAAATCTCGTATTTAGCGTCGCGATGAATGTCTTGGCATCGTTCCACGAGACTTGCACAACCGGATATTCGTCACCCTTCTCGAAATACGATGGATCGTATTCCTCGTTCTCGTTCCAAGAAATTTGTATTTTCGGATAGTAGTCGCCTTTCGTGGGAAACGAATCGGTGTCTCCAGTGTTCCAAGAGACTTGCACAAGCGGATCGTACTCACCCTTCCCTGAGTGCGATGGACTGCTCCCCATGATCCGCTTCCATTGCCCTTGAGTAACTTCGTATTTGCCAATCCAGAAGCCGCCCACACAGACTTCATGTACGGGCTTTTCATCTTCTTCACAGCCGCCTGTCCAATCCCCGCAGCCCATCTCGTAACAGCCTCCAGGAACCCAAACGAATTTCATACCAGTAATTGGCTCCGTCCAATCACTTGGGTGGTCAAGTTGTGAGCTTTGTTCAATAACGGCGGGTTTTCCAGCACAAGACAAGGCCAGAATGCAGATTATGATAAAAAACAGCTTCTGCATGGAGCGGAGCCTCCGTTGTGGAAGGAAGCAGGATGTGCGGGAAATTAGGCGAGTTTAGCGCGATATGGCGGACAATTCAAGGGACGGAATACAGTCACGCTTCCATGACGGGAATCCGTCATCGAAGCGTTTGGGTTGGGATCAAGATGGGGATGTTTTTCGAGGGCGCGAAAGGTCGATTTGGGAGGTAAATCTCCCCGCTGTGTTGGGGATACTGTTGGGGAAATTCACAACAGCAAACAAAAAGGGCCTACGATTTCTCGTAAGCCCTCGATTTTATTGGTAGGCGGGACAGGGGTTGAACCTGCGACCCTCGGCTTGTAAGGCCGATGCTCTCCCACTGAGCTACCCGCCCCCTGTGTATTCGTTCAGGGAGCGCCTTTTATACCGGATTTCATGCATCCTTTCAACCCAAAAGGCGATCCGGGAAGGCGGGTTTTGGTCTCAATGGGCTTTGGACACGTCCGGATTCTCCTCTCCGCTCGGAACCATATACGGAGGCAAGGTATCCCGCGGCTCGATGAAGAGCGAGTCCGGATCCTCGAGCACCAGCGCGTTCTTCAGCACCTCGTCCATGTGTTTCACCGGTCGGACGTCGAGGGCTTTGAGGATCTTGGCGGGGATCTCCTTGAGATCCTTCCGGTTGTCCTCCGGAATCAGGACGATCTTAATCCCGGCCCTGTGCGCGGCCAGCAGTTTCTCTTTCAGACCGCCGATGGGCAGCACGCGGCCCCTCAGCGTGATTTCTCCGGTCATGGCCGTATCCGATCGGAGCGGGATCCGAGTCAGAGCGGAAACCATCGAGCTGGCCAGGGCGATGCCCGCCGACGGACCGTCCTTGGGAATGGCGCCTTCCGGAACGTGCACGTGAATGTCGATTTTCTGATAGAAATCACGCGGCAGATCCAGGTACCGGGCCCTCGATCGCACGTAGCTCATGGCCGCCTGCGCGGACTCCTGCATCACGTCTCCCAGCTTACCCGTAGTCGTCAACTTGCCCTTGCCTGGAAGAATGATCGTCTCGGTCTGCAGGATATCGCCGCCCACTTCGGTCCAGGCGAGACCCGTGGAAACGCCCACCTCGTCCTTCTCTTCCGCTCTTCCGTAATGGAACTTAGGAATGCCCAGGTATTTTTCGAGGCTGCTCGCCGACACCTTGATGTGGGTGTCCGGGCCTTTGGCAACGACCTCTTTGGCGCATTTACGGCACACCGACGCGATTTCGCGTTCCAGATTTCGAACGCCGGCCTCGCGGCTGTAGCGGCGAATGATTTCCAGAATGGCGTTGTCCGAAAACTCGATGTTCTCCGCCGTAAGTCCGTTGGCTTCCGACTGCTTCTTTACCAGAAACCCCTTGGCAATGTTCAGCTTTTCGTACTCCGTATACCCCGGGAGACGGATGATTTCCATCCGGTCCTGCAGAGGCATGGGGATGGAATACAACGTGTTCGCCGTGGTGATGAACATGACTTCGGACAGATCGTAGTCCACATCCAGGTAGTGGTCATTGAATGCGAAGTTCTGCTCCGGATCCAACACCTCGAGCAAGGCCGCGGAAGGATCGCCCCTGAAGTCCATGCTCATCTTGTCCACTTCGTCCAGACAGAACACCGGGTTGTTGCTCTTGACCTTCTTGAGGCTCTGGATGATCTTGCCGGGCAACGCACCGATGTAGGTTCTGCGGTGCCCGCGGATCTCCGCCTCGTCCCGCACGCCGCCCAATGAAAGGCGGATGAAGTTCCGGCCGGTGGCCCGGGCGACCGAACGCGCGATGGACGTCTTGCCGACACCCGGAGGACCCACCAGACACAGAATGGGTCCGCGTATCTTTTTCACCAGGGTCTGCACGGCCAGATATTCCAGAATGCGCTCTTTGGGTTTCTCGAGACCGTAATGATCCTCGTCCAGTATATTCTGGGCGACTTCGACATCCAGCTTATCCGTGGTCTTTTCATACCAGGGAAGCGACAACAGCCAGTCTACGTAATTCCTGGACACCGTTGCTTCGGCGGACATGGGGGACATCATTTTCAGCTTCTTGATTTCGTGCCTTATCTTGTCCTTGGCTTCCTTGGGCATGCGCTTCTGTTTGAGACGACGTTCGAGGTCCTGGATTTCGCTCTTGAAATCGTCCTTCTCCCCCATCTCTTTCTGGATGGCGCGCATCTGCTCGTTCAGATAGTATTCTTTCTGCGTCTTTTCCATCTGCTTTTTGACGCGAGACTTGATGCGATGGTCGATCTCGAGGATTTCAATCTCGGATCTCATGTATTCGTAGAGCTTCTCCATGCGTTTGACCACATCGGCCAGTTCCAGCAATTTTTGTTTGTTGGGGAGCTTTAGGCTCAAATGGCCGGAAATGGTGTCCGCCAGCTGGGAAGCGTCCGCGATGCCGCGCACGGCCTGTAAAATCTCTCCGGGTAGCTTCTTGTTGAGCTTGACGTACTCCTCGAAGGTTTCCCGAATACTCCGCGTAAGCGCCTCCATCTCGGCGTCTTCACCTTTCGATTCGGCGACCCGTTCGACTTCGACAAGATAGAATTTGTCATTGGGCAAATAATCCTTGATGAGGCCCCGATGTCTTCCTTCCACGAGGACCTTTACGGTTCCGTCCGGAAGTTTCAACAGTTGCAGGATGGTGCCTATGGTGCCCACGGCAAAAATATCTTTTTCCTTGGGATTGTCCACGGACGGGTCCGTCTGGCTCGACAGAAAAATACTCTTGTCTCCCGCCATGGCATGTTCAAGCGCCTGGATGGATTTGTCTCTTCCAACGAAGAGAGGCGCCACCATATGCGGGAATATCACGATATCTCTTAATGGCAGCAGTGGTAGATTCAATTTAGACCCCAATATGTTTCTTAAGGGATTGGAAAACATATCTTCCCTCTTTTTCTGGATGGTTTTTGCTAAGCACGATAAACTCTTTCCAACTTTCAAAAAAAAGTTAAGGACGTCGGAATTGAAGTCAATACTCGCGCTTCCTTTTTGGCAAGGGTTGCTGCTTTGGAAAACTGGGATATCTATGACTTTGAGAGCTCGGGCCGTGCTGTGAAAGGTCCGCTTTTTCTACTAGTGCGGAGCTTCGAATGGAAAACGCCAATCCGTTCGGGAAGGGGCAAGTACGTTCTTTCGAGATCACAGAGGCCCGCTTTCCGGGCCGACTGGTCTTCCATGGGATGACCTCCGTTTCCAGGAGGTCATCCCATAGGCTGATTGGACAAAACGCGCCGGAGGATCTTGGGGGCCGGGTCCGTCTTAAGCGGATTCGGCCCGGCTTTCATACATGAGAATCGGTTTGGCTCCGCGCAGGATGACATCTTCGTTGATCACGCATTCCCGAACGCCCTCCATGGAGGGCAGCTCATACATGATATTGAGCATGGCGTTTTCCATAATGGCCCGAAGTCCTCGAGCTCCGGATTCCCGTTTCAGCGCTTCTTTGGCAATCGCCTTCAAAGACGAGTCGGTAAACCGAAGCAGAACGTCCTCCATCTCGAACAGTTTCTGATACTGTTTGGTCAGCGCGTTCCTGGGGTCCGTGAGGATCTGCACCAGCGCCTGCTCGCTCAAGGGACCGAGCGTGGCAATCACCGGCAACCGTCCTATGAACTCGGGGATGAGCCCATACTTCAGGAGATCCTCCGGCTGAGTCTGCTCGAGGATTTCTCCCAGGGGTCGCTCCTTTTGAGTGATCAGGTCCGCTCCGAATCCGATGCTCTTGGCGCCGATACGGGACTGGATGAGCTTATCCAGACCGTTGAAGGCGCCGCCGCAAATGAAGAGGATGTTGGTCGTGTCGACCTTTACAAATTCCTGCTGCGGATGCTTGCGCCCGCCCTTGGGCGGGACACTGGCCATGGTGCCTTCGATGATCTTGAGCAGGGCCTGCTGAACTCCCTCTCCGGACACATCCCGTGTAATGGATGGGTTGTCCGACTTTCGGGCGATCTTATCGATCTCGTCGATGTACACGATCCCCTTCTGCGCCTTTTCAATGTCGTATTCGGCATTCTGGAGCAGGCTGAGAATGATGTTTTCGACGTCCTCACCCACATATCCGGCTTCCGTCAACGAGGTGGCGTCCGCGATGGTGAAGGGTACGTTCAGTATCTTGGCCAGAGTCTGAGCCAGCAATGTCTTTCCACACCCGGTAGGGCCGATCAACAGTATGTTGCTCTTCTGCAGCTCGACTCCGTCCAGGTCGACTCCGCTTTCAATGCGTTTGTAGTGGTTGTGCACCGCTACGGCCAATATTTTCTTGGCGCGATCCTGATCGATCACGTATTCGTCGATAATCGATTTGATCGCGGAGGGCTTGGGAATACCCGCGCCCTCTTTTCCAGCTTCTTCTTTTTCGTATTCTTCCGCAATAATCTCGTTGCAGAGTTCGATACATTCGTCACAAATGTACACGGAAGGTCCGGCGATGAGCTTCTTTACCTCTTCCTGACTCTTACCACAGAACGAGCATAGCAGATCCGCGCCTTTACCATTGTCTTTTTTAGCCATAAGTGTTGTCTCCCTTTGGCTAATGTGCCTTTAACCAGATAGACCGTTAGAGGCGTCTGAAAGATTAATCATTGCGATGGCTCGTCGGGACGCCAATGGAACCCAACAAGGAATCAGGCGCACACGCCGGGAACCCGGCTCACGATCACGTCGTCGATGATGCCGTATTCCTTGGCCTGCTTTCCATCCATAAAGAAATCCCGTTCCGTATCCTCTCGAATGCGCTCTATGGGCTGGCACGTGTGCTTGGCCAGGATCTGATTCAGCGATTCGCGCAGGCGTAGAATCTCTCTCGCCTGAATTTCAACGTCCGTCGCCTGTCCCTGAAACCCGCCCATGGGCTGGTGGATCATGATACTCGAGTGGGGCAGGGCGTGACGCTTTCCTTTGGCGCCGGCGGCCAGCAATAACGCGCCCATGCTGGAGGCCTGCCCCATGCAAATCGTGGAAACCGCCGGTTTGATATATTGCATGGTGTCGTAAATGGCCAATCCGGCCGTCACCGACCCCCCGGGGGAATGTACATACAGATGGATGTCCTTCTCCGGGTCTTCCGATTCCAGAAACAACATCTGCGCGATGACCAGATTCGCCATCATGTCGTCCACGGGCTGCCCCAGGAAAATGATCCTGTCTTTGAGCAGTCGCGAGTAGATGTCATACGCCCGTTCACCTCGGCTGCTTTGCTCGACTACAATAGGTACCAGCATATCAGTCTATTGTTCCTTCCTTTTCACTATCCGTCGGTTCCGGCGGCTTTGAAATGAAAGTAGCATGATCACAGATGGCTTTCAAAATCTTTTCTTCGAGCAGTTGATCCTTGAACGTGTCCACCATATTGTTTTTTTGATACACACCCTTGATGAACTCTTTGTCCTGCCCCATCTGTTTCGCTACTTTCCGATAGCCCTCGTCCAACTCCTCGTCCGATACCTCGATCCCCTCTTTGGAACCCACGGCATTCAACAGAAGAGAAGCCCGAACTCGTTCCTCAGCGACCGAAACGTTGGATTTTCTCCATTCATCGAGATCAATCCCCGCCGCCTCCAGCGTAATGCCTTGCTGAACCAGCCGGCGCTGAAAGTTCTCGACGAGCGAACTCAGCTCATACTCGACCAAGACCTCCGGAACTTCAAAAGAGTGGGTCTCTATAAGCCGTTTGATGATCTGACTGTTGAGAACGGTCTGGACACGCTGGTTTTCCCTTTGGGTCAAGTCCTCGCGGATTTTTTTCCGGAGTTCCTCGACGGTATCCGCTTCCGCATCCAACTCCTTGGCGAAGTCGTCGTCCAACTCGGGAAGCACTTTTTCTTTGATATCGACCACCTTCAGGGAATACTTGACCGTTTTCCCGGCCACGGACTTGAGTTCGTGATCTTCCGGATAGGTGATCACCACGTCCTTTTGATCGTCCTTGGAATGGCCGACCAACCCCTTTTCAAGCTCCGGAAACCGGTTCTTGCCCAATTCGATATGAACGTTCTCGTGTTTGCTCTCTTCAACCGGCTGTTCGTCGATGAACCGTTCATAGTCCACAATGGCGACGTCGCCCTCGCGCAAGGCCCGATCCGCGACAGGTTCGAGGCGGGAATGCGCCTCCTGTACTCGACGCAGATAGTCTTCGACCTGGTCGTCCGTCACCTGGATTTCTTCCTTCTCCAATTCCAGACCGAAATAGCCGTCCACTTTGAATTCCGGTTTGACTTCTACGGTGGCCGTGTAGGAGAAGTCCTGATCCTTCGCCAGGGTTCCTTTTTCCAGAGTCGGTGTTCCCAGCGGTTTAAGGTTTTGTTCCTCTACAGCTTTGGGATAGCTCTCTCCGATCAGTTTGGACGACACGTCGGCTGTAGCCGCGTCCCGATACATCCGCTCGATCATTCCCATGGGCGCTTTACCGGGGCGGAACCCCTTGATGTTCGCACGCTTTCGAACATCAATAAAATATTCGGTCAACTCCTTGGCGACTTGCTCTCTGGGAATGGCTACGCTAACCCGCTTCTTGACCTGATTCACCTCTTCAACAGATACTTTCATGCGCTTCCTCGAATAATAAATTCTGGTGCGAGAGAGGGGACTCGAACCCCTACGGTGCGAACCGCTGGATCCTAAATCCAGTGCGTCTACCAGTTCCGCCACTCTCGCATGGCATCATGCAATAGATAGTGGCGAATAGCGCAACCTTCATAGATTTGTCAAGATTCTTACCCCGACTATATTGCCAAAATAATTAGGGGAATGGTACAAGTCAAGCCAAGGAAGGAAACTTACGATCGGACGGGTCGCCAACTATTCAAGGCTGTACTTCCGTAAGACCGGTGAAGCGGAGCGGATTGCAGAGGTGGGAAAGGAGAAAAACGATGAGATCCGGAGGAAGAGGTCCTCTTGAAGTCAGACCGGTTCGGATCGAAAAAGCCGTGCTGAAATACGCGGAGGGTTCCGCCCTGATCCGCATGGGAGACACCCAGGTGCTGTGCGCCGCTTCCGTAAAGGATGAAGTTCCCGGTTTTCGCGAAGCGGCCGGCGCAGGATGGGTGACCGCCGAATATTCCCTATTGCCCAGGTCCACGCGGGAAAGGGTCGATCGTGAAGCCGCCAAAGGACGCATCAAAGGCAGGACCCACGAAATTCAACGCATGATCGGCCGTTCGCTGCGTGCGGCGGTGGATCTAGAGGCTATGGGACCGATGACCGTTCAGATCGATTGCGACGTGCTGCAGGCGGACGGAGGCACTCGAACCGCCGCCGTCACGGGAGCGTTCGTGGCGCTATATCAGGCCTTCGAGACCATCCGAGGGCAAGGGCGGCTGGACGCATCGCCCATTCGGGAGAGCGTGGCCGCTGTGAGCGCCGGCATCGTGGGCGGAGAAATCCTCCTGGATCTGGATTACGACGAAGACCGGAAGGCCCAGGTGGACTTGAACCTGGTGATGACGTCCGCGGGGCGGTTCGTCGAGATTCAGGGCGCCGCCGAGGGAGCGCCTTTCGATCACGGACAATTGAAGGATCTGCTGAACGCGGCCGAAACGGGTATCCGGCGTCTGCTCGATGTCCAAAAGGCCGTCCTCGAGTTGTAAGAACCTTCGCCTGGTCGTTGAACCGCCGGTCCGCTGTTTGTGTCGGCCTGACATGCTTAAAACACCTTGAAATGCGTTCGGCCCTGTGATAGCTGAGAACGCAAGATCATCTACCGCCTGATGCAACGGCGTCAAGAAGACCCAGGAATACGTACGGACAACGAGAAACCCGGGGCGGAGTCGAGAACTCTCCCTTTCGTTTCGCATGCGGGGCGTGGCGCAGTCTGGTTAGCGCGCGTGCCTTGGGAGCACGAGGTCGGAGGTTCAAATCCTCTCGCCCCGACCAAACCGCCGTATTCTTCCGGCGCCAGCCGACGCATCAGGCCCCGAGGCGTGTTTGTCGGTTATGGGGGATTCACTCGAAAACCTGAAGCTCGATCTGATTTCTTACGTCGGAACTCCTCTGGTGAAAGCCTGGTTTTCCACCGTTCGCGTGGATATTCTCAAGCCCGGCAACTTCCAGCGCATCCTATCCCGAAAAGAACGGTTCATCTTTGCCACCTGGCACAGGGGAGCCATTTTTTTCCTGTATCACCTGGGGTATATCCACGCCATGGTGATGTTCAGCCAGAGCCGGGACGGCGAGTATATCACCCGTTTCGCCGAGCGAACGGGCACCATACCCGCACGCGGGTCCAGCAGCCGGGGGGGTGGGGAAGCCCTGCGGAAGATGGTGCGACACCTGAAAAACGGGGGGCTGTACTGCTCGACCGTGCTGGACGGTCCCAGGGGTCCCGCGTTCAAGTCAAAACCGGGCATGGTGCTTCTGGCGCAGCTCACCGGAGTGCCCGTCATGCCGGTGCTGTGGTCGACCCGTAATCCCATTACGTTCAAAAAAACATGGGATGCGACCATGTTGCCGAGGCCTTTCGGCAAGGCGGTGGTCCTGTACGAAGATCCGATTGTCGTGCCGCGCGGCGGCCCGGAAGTGCTCGAAACGTACAACCGGATTCTCGAACGTCGGCTGAACGAGATGAAAGACCGGCTGGATCGGATGTGCGGATATGCATCTCCGGTTTAGGGGATTCCGGACCTGGTCCTGTCTGATTCAATCCGCGCTTTCAGTGATCTTTCTGATTTTCGGCATCGATCTGCTCCTGGCCGCCTACGCCCTCACATCCCCGCAGTATTTCGTACTTACCTTTTTTGCGTCCAATCTGATCATTCTCATCAGCGCGGTGGTGCTCATCGGAGGCATTGTCCGCTGGTTCCGCGGGGAACCGGAAGAGGAAGCAGCGCCGCCCCTCGAAGCCCCGGTCGAGGACGGTGACGCCACGAAGAACGGCTCTGACGACTGTAGGGTTGGTGATGATCAGTCACGGGGGGAAAACCTTTGAAATCCCGCCCCCGGGCGGGGTTCCCCCCGCGCCCCTCTTTCAAAACTTCTCAGTCCGGGCGCCACCCCTCGACAAGATCAGGGCAGGCTCCTGCGGAAGGCGCTTGCGGGTCAATCGCCTCTTGGGGGAAGCTCCTGAGCCATCCCTCAGCGATCCCGCCTTCATTCCCTGTTATCGATACGTTTTGGACTTTCCGTTACCGTTCCCACAGAGAGAAGGAAGCCCCCCGCATCCATTCAAGTAGAATACAATGGGTTGTGCGTGCTCTCCTTGCGAAACTTGTGCATGGGATCCCGAACCTCGTGCAGCTTTTTCAGGACCAGTCTGCGGGCAAAGTCCGGTTTGGACAAATAGGGAAGGGCGCTTTTCAGATAGGCATCGATCAATGTTTTTTGGATGGTATCCAAGTCATTTTCGCCGATGAAATTCCGCTCCTCGTGCGCTTCGTACCGGACCTTCGTTCCATATTCCTTCAGAAGTTCCTCATATACGGCTTCTGGTTCCGATTCATTTATCAAGTGTTCCTTTAGAATATCCACCTCGATGGTAAAGACCAGGGATTCTCATCCGCATGGTGCGTGTTCGCTATGTCCCCAAAAACTGCTTCCGCGGAAGCGGCAGCAAGGTATCTCTCTGTCTCTTAAGACTGTGCGACAATTCAGAAACGTCATTCCGGACGAACGCAGTGAGATCCGGAATCCTGAAAAATTCAATGAATCCAAAGAATCCAGGATCGAGGCCGGCATTGGCGGAGGAGGACGAATGGTGACACACCCGCTTGGTCATTGAGATACGGTAATCGTGCGCGCGGAGGCCGCTTTCAGAATGTCCCGGGGCGACATGATCAGCAGGGTTCCCCGCTGTCCGCCGTTGATCGCCACTTCTCGATGATCCAGTAATGACGCTTCCATGTACACGGGCAGCCTCTTCTTGCTGCCGAAAGGACTGATGCCTCCCACGAGGTAGCCCGTGAGGCGTTCCGCTGTTTTGGTATCCGCCAGGGCGGCTCGTTTGGCTTTCAGCGCCTTGGCGAGGGCTTTCATATCCGCCTGCACGTGCCCCGGCATGAGCAGAAAAACCGGACCCTCGGGGGACACATCCACCACCAGCGTCTTGATGGTCTGCTCCAAAGGCAACCCGATGGCCTGCGAAGCGAATTCCGCCCCCTTCTCGATATGCTCGTATTTCACGACCCCGTAAGGGACGCCTTGTTTACCCAGAAACTGGATCGCTCGAGTGGACATATGTAGGAACCTGAATCTTTTATCGAGCCGGAGGGAACCTTTTTGGAAAAAGGTTCCCTCCGGACCTCCCACCCAAAACCTTTAGGCGGGCGCCACGCGCCGTGCGCGAGGCACAGGACAAGCCGCGAACATGCTCAGGTCATTGCTTTATTAACTGCTGAACGGTGAGGAGTAACCTACACTGGGAGCTCGTGGATTTCAAGTGGGTATGGCGCCGGGGCGTGGCTTCCGGCGGGGTCAGGGATCGGCGAGGGAAAACTTTGATCGACCCTCTGCGGAAAGGCATGCTGAATGGTTGACTTTATACGACGCTTCCGCTACAAGGAGAACGCGTGGGCGATTAGCTCAGTTGGATAGAGCGTTGGTCTCCGGAACCAAAGGTCGTGAGTTCGAATCTCGCATCGCCCACCACTCACTTCAAGGTCTTACCTGATCCCTTTTCCTTCCGAATACTTCGATGAACCCCCGCGTGTGCTTACGGAGTGTCTTTTGAGCAGTTGGTTCCGACCTTCTAATAGATGATCTCAGCGATCCGGTTCTTTGCATGCCGCGCAATAGAAAAGCCGGGTCCGTGAAGGATCCGGCTTTTCTATCAACCATCATGGCTTGTGGATTCGGAACTTCTCTTAGAATATGAAGATATCGTCCCGTTCCGTAAGAATTGCCCTTCAAAACTTATGGCGCCGGACAGTATCCACATTCGGAGCAAGCGTCCGAACAGCAATCTCCTAAGCTCAAACATTTATCATCACAATAACAACCTCCCGGCGCCATGCCGCCGCAGTGACCGACACAAGAGTTGGGGTCGCCGCAGCCGGGATCGTTTGCGCAATCTGAATCACTGCAATCCGCTAGTCCATCGCCGTCGTTGTCAAAGCCATCGTTACAGACTTCGGAGGTTGTACCGCCGCACGCAGGTCCGGTTGGGTCGCAGCCGCAATATTCGTCTGCACATTGGGAGTCCCAATCAGTCGTACAGCAATAAGAATCCATTTGCTGTACCTGACTGACACAGGTTCCGTTGGGGTAAAGAGTAGGATCCGGTGCCACAGTGCAGGATCCCGTACAGGTAGGCCCGGTTGGGTCACAGCCGCAATATTCGTCTGCACATATGGAGTCCCAATCAGTCGTACAGCAATAAGGATCCATTTGTTGTACATGACTGACACAGGTTCCGTTGGGGTAAAGGGCCGGGTCTGGTACCACACTACACGATGCCGTGCAGGTAGGATCATTTGCGCAATCCGAATCACTGCAATCCGTCAGTCCATCGCAGTCGTTGTCCAAGCCATCGCCACAAACTTCGGTTTCACAGCAACACGTGAAATAGGTCGCCCAGTTTTTTCCTGAGAAAGCGATACCTTCCGCCCAAGCGGTTTCCTTCCGGCAAACGTCGTCCACACAGTCGGATGTGTCCAGCACCACTGCGTGCGCGGCGAACACCGCGCAGGGGGCTTGGCAAACTTCACCGGCCGCATTCAGCGGTTGGACGCCCGGGAAAGAGAACGTGGCGGCGCCGGCGGGCGGATAGGCCTTATGATCGAACTTGCCCGGTATTGGGTTTCCGTTTTTTTGAGGCACATCATTCGAATTGCAGGCGACGTCCAAATGCACTTCCGTGATCTGCCAGGCTCCTGTGGTCTGGTACGTCACAGTCCACGTGAGACCTCCGTCGTTTGAATAAGTCGTGACAGTACCCACGACTTGTGCGCTTTCTTCGTTGCCTCCACCGGCGATCAGGTCGACGGTGCAAGCGGCTCCCATTGCAGCAGCCGGCGCTAACAGTAGAACACCAATCAGAAACAACACTAACTTCTTCATGCCCTCGCCCTCCTTTTCAAATTAAGCCAGACAAAAACCAACGATGCTTTTACCCCCGCCAAGAGGCTGAAATGGCCTGGGAGGGGCAAACCGCCGGGCCTACCGAGAATGGATCGGAATACCCTCTCTGGATGAACCATAGCAGGGAGGAGCAGGCTTGTATGCAACGGGATCTGCTTACATGGGTGCAAGGGGAAACCCTTACGCTCTTGTAAGTGAATTCCCCCGCACGGAAGTAGTGTGGAATCAGAAGGTGTGCTTATGGAAATAACTAATGGCGTGGCGCCGGAGTTCGCTCATCCCTTCCAGGCCCAGCTTTACCAGAATACGGGCGCAGTAGGATTCAACTGTACGGGTGCTGATGTCCATGGCCGCGGCGATCTGCTTGGTAGTCTCGCCTTGACCCAAGAGACGGTAGACCTTTTTCTCCTGACGGCTCAACTCCCCGTAGACCTCGTCCGTTTGCCCGGATATGGCCTGTTGGGCCAAAGCGACAGCCGCCCTGGGGCTGACGAACCTGCGGCCCGCGGCCACCTCTCGAATGGCCAAGGCGAGCACCCCATGAACCTCCCGCTTCGTGACATATCCGAGAGCACCGGCGGAGAAGGCGCTCACGATGCGCCGTCCGTCTTCGTGCATCGAGTAGACCAGAGAAGGCAGAGCGCGCTCACGCAGATCTTCGAGAAGGGCGAAGCCGTCCTCATCACCCAGCGAAAGATCCACAAGCACCACATCCGGTTGATGCTCGTCCACGCGCGCCAGAGCCTCGGCGCACCCGCCCGCTTCCGCGCAAACAGTGATTCCCTCCGTCCCCAGCAGCAACCCCAGACCCTGGCGAACCGCCGGGTGGTCATCTACAATCAGGACTCGGAGGGGCTTCGAGCTGTTCTCCCGGTCGTTATCCATGGCTCGCCTCTTTGCTGACCTCCCTCTGTTTTTCCAGCCTGGCGAGGTTGCCGCGCGGTACTTGGCAGGACACGCGGGTTCCTCCCGCAGGCGCGGGACTTACAGTGAGCTCACCATCCAACAGGCTCGCCCGATAGGCCATTGTTCGGAAGCCCATACCGACCGCCGACGTCCCGTCGGGCACACCGTCTCCGTCATCTTCCACCTCCAGAAGCAGGACATCCTCGCCTCCCCGCAACGTCACGGCGATCCGACCGGCATGTGCATGCCGTGCCGCGTTGCTCACGGCTTCCTGAGCGATGCGGTAAAGATGCTGGGCGGTCGAGGATTCGGGGACATTCACATTACCCGTGGTTTCGAACCGGCAAGATATGCCGGACGCTTCCCCGGTCCGCTTGATGAGTAGTCCCAGGGCCGTGGCAAGCGCCGCGGGGTCCGAATCCAGCGGCCCCAGCCCCTGAGCTACCGTGTGGGCCTCGTCGATGGATTCCTCGATCAGCGACGAGAGCATGCTGAGTTCTCCCACCGCCAGATTTTCACCCAGCCCCAGTCGCCGCTTCAGCGCTTCGCAGCGAAGAAGCGCTCCGGTCAGCTTCTGGCAAACGCCATCGTGAATGTCGTTTCCCAGTCGCCGTCGCTCCTCATCCCCGACCCGGATCACCTCATGCTCCAAACGCCGCCTCTCCTGCATCTCATATTCGAGTTTACGGTATGCCGCGGCCCGCTCGCGAGTCTCTCGTTCCAGCCTCCCCAATGACTGCATCAGGAACTGGAGGAAGCGGTTCAACAGGATCACAGGGGCGAACAGCAATGCCAACATCGCAGCCGCCTGTGTCCAGGCGAGGCGCGATGGAATCGGAGGTCCCGTTGAGGCGTTGAGCACTGCAGGCAGCACCTGGCCGGTGTGGAAAAATGGGACGAAGAAGAGGGCCGCGGCGCTGAACGCCGTGGCGGCCCAACCCTCCCGCGAACCGAGCAGTACGATTGTGAAGATCGGCAACGCAATCGGCAACGCGCGCGCGAAGGAACCATGGGGAATGGAGACACCCATTAGTATCGCCAGCGCATACCCGCAGGCCAGGATTACCCACGCTCGCGCCCGGAATTCGATCCGGCGCCAGAGAGCAAAAGATAGGAGCGTAAGGTAGCACCCGGCCACTGCGACTCGCACCAGCCCTCCGAGCGGTGGGCCCTGTCCTGTGACCAGGAGAACGATTGCCGGCAGGTAGACAATGGCGCTGACGGGCAGGAATATGTTTGCAACCGTGTGACGCCAATTGACTAGTACACTCTCCACGGCGCTGTCTTCCGGAGTTGGTCCATGATGCATCCCGGGAAATCCTCGTTTAGTCCGAATTCGGCAGCGGATCTTATGTCTGAGAAATCTTCACTGCTTGAAGGGAGCCTGAGGGAAACTTTTCAAAGTTTCCCTCAGTAGAATAGAATGATTTTCTGCAACTCAGCACTAGACGATCTTCTTGGCGATCAACTCGGACAACTGCTCCAACGTGTACCCCAAAAGCTGGGAGTAGATCTCTTCGTTATGCTGTCCCAGCAGGGGAGCGGGCGTGACCTCGAGTTTCGCGTCTCCGATCCGGACTGGAGAGGCCAATTGCTTGAACGTTCCCCGTTGGGGATGCGTAATTTCCACAATCATCTCTCGTTCGAGGAGGTGAGGATCCTCTAGGAGTTCCGCGCTGTCCATGACCATGCCGCAAGGGACTCCGCGCGCCACGAGGCTTTCCATGACGTTCTTCTTTGGTTTGTCTGCCGTCCAGTTCGCGATCATGCCGTCCACCTCGTCCCTGTGTTTCCAGTAGCGGTCCGCGCTTCGCTCGAAACCCGGCGCGTGGGCCATGTCGCTTCTGCCGATGACCTCGCAGAGATTCGCCCACTGGTCCGGCGTGAGGGCCCCGATAACCACATACCCGTCGCTGGTGGGGTAGGTGTCCCACGGGCAGTTGCCCACATACCGGCTTCCAATGCGCGGTATGGGTTTCCCCGTGTGGTAGTGCCCCTGATAGGCCGAGCGCAGCAGGTTCAGGATGGACTCCTGGAGCGAAACCTCGACCAACTCGCCCTTGCCGGTTGTTTGTCGATGGAATAGGGCCGCAAGGGCGCCGATGGTAAGATTGAGTCCGCCCACCACGTCTCCGATGGACGGACCGCACCGCACCGGCGGCCGGTCGGGATACCCGGTGCAGGACACGGCTCCGCCCATGGCCTGGGCAATGATGTCAAACGCGGGGTAGTCCCGGTACTTGCCTGAAAGACCATACCCGCTGATGGACGCATAGATGAGGCGCGGATTGATCTCCTGGAGCATCTCCCGTCCCAGACCCAGCCGGTCCATGGTTCCCGGCCTGAAATTCTCGACGACCACGTCGGCCAGGGCGACCAGTTTTTTGAACAGGGTTTTCCCCTCGTCGCTCTTCAGATTCAGCGTGATGCTCTTCTTGTTCGAGTTCAACATCAGGAAGTACCAGCAGTCTCCCTCATCGAGGTTCTCCAGAAACTGGGTTCGCGCCGGTTCTCCGACTCCCGGCCTTTCGACCTTGATCACTTCCGCACCGAGGTATCCTAACAACAATGTGCAACTCGGGCCGGATTCGAACTGTGTGAGATCGAGCACCCGAACCCCTTCCAGCGGTTTGGTCATGTTCCACGCTCCTCGCTTTCGTTGCCGTAGATGGATGGGTTGAGACCGTCTTCGAATAAAACGGTCCGAACCCGGCCATTATGGCATGTTTTCAAGTGAAAAAAAACGGCGCATTTCCGAATCCGCTTCTTCACCAAAACGACGGTATTCGAAAGAAGCGTCGATGGCGGATTCGACCCCGTCCCATGGCGCGAGAATCCGGATATGAGCCGGTCGTTTCGAGGCTGTTTGTCCTGCCGAATTTCGGGGGGTATCGAGGTAACCGTGGGAAGATAACCGCACGCGCACGACAACTTCAAAAGATAACTTTGACATTTGTTTTACAAAGCCTTTCTTCGTTTTGCTGTATACTGCGTCATTTAAGTTCAAGAGAAAAACACAATCTCAACATCAAACAACATTCTCACTAAGGGAGACCGATGAAATTATTACTTACTTCCGTATTCGGGCCGTATGGGGTTGATGATGAATACGGCGAAAAAGAAAATAAGATGGAGCTCTTTCACAATCAGGTCACCAGAGAACAGGGCATATTCTCCTACAGATTCAATCATGGAAGCCAGGGGCTCTATTTCTTGAAAGAAAATATAGATACGCCCACCACAGTACTGGATTTTCCGACCTTTAAACGCTTTAAACAGGAATTGAGAAACGGATATGATTACATTGGAATCAGCTTTATCATACCCAATTTCAAGAAAGCCAAGGCGATGGCGCGAGCCATTCGTAAATTGTCGCCGACATCAAAAATCATTCTGGGAGGCCACGGGGTAAATATCCCGAATATCGAAGGGATGATCGATCATGATGTGATATGCAAAGGTGAGGGCGTCTATTTCCTGAGAAAACTTTTGGGGGAAAACGTCGATAAACCCATCAGGCATCCTCTCGAATACAGCTCTTTCAACAGGCAGGTCATGGGGGCGCCCTGGCCGTCCGACTCCGGCATTCTTATAACGGGCCTCGGGTGTGTGAATAAGTGCCGTTTTTGCGCCACCTCGCACTTCTTTGGTAATTATATTCCATACTTAAAAACCGGTCAGGAGATCTTTGATGTCTGCTGCCGCTACGAAGACGAAAAAGGTATCACGGATTTCGGGGTGTTGGATGAAAACTTTTTGAAAATGAAAGATCGTGCGCTGGAATTGCTGGAACTGATGGAAAAGAACGATCGTTACTTTACTTTTGCCATCTTCAGTTCCGCCGAAACCCTGAAAGGGATCGGTGACCTGGATATTCTCGTGCGTATGGGGATTACCTTTGTCTGGATCGGCGTTGAATCGAAAAAAGAGGTCTATGCCAAGAACAAAAATACCGATTTTCAGACTCTTTTTATGCAATTAAGGAAAAGGGGCATCAGCGTTTTGGCATCGTTGATCCTGTTTAATGAGGACCACGATAAAAATACGATCTGGGAAGATGTGGACTTTGTGACCGCGTTGAATCCGGATTATCTGCAATTCTCGCCCTTGGGACCGATCCCGGGAACAAAACTATACAATGATTATGAAAAACAGGGAAAAGTAATCAAAGATATCCCCTATGAATCCCAACACGGTCAGGGGAAAATTTGGTTTCATCACGATCATTTTTCAAGAGATGAATCGGAGGCTTTTCTGCGTACCGCTTTTAAAACGGATTACAAAAGAAACGGCGCTTCCATGTTACGAGCCATAAAAACGTCTTTGGGGGGCTACTTATATTGCAGTGACCATGCGGATGAACGCATTCGAAGACGTTCGAAGAATTTCCAAAAGCGCCTTAAAATGATGCGATATTTTCTCGGCGCTTCGACCATTTTTGCTGAAAACCGGCGGAGTGAAACGCTGTTAAAGGAAATCAAGAAATCCTATCGTTCACAATTCGGCAGGATGAATCTCTCTGCCCGGTTCATGTCGTTATTGGTCGTTTTCTTTAGCATCAAAGAGTACTTGCGATGCCGGATCGTTGGAGACCTGAGAGTGCCGAAAACATCCTATCGTCCATTCAATAAGGTTTACGGGCATGAGGAGCAACCGGCCAAATCCTCCTATGCCGTTGGGTTGAACCGGAAATTCCGTACCGTAGGGACGAACAGCCTGGGCATCAGTGAGGGGTAAACGCGCACCTTCATCACGGGGAATTGGAACACCTTGAGCTTGAATTCCATCCTGCGACAGGCGGTGAATACCTCATCGCCTGTCTTGCCGGATCCTATCCATTGACTCTTCCCTGAGTCACCGTCCTTCCCGAAAAACGGCGCGAACCCGTGTTTCGTCACTGGTACGATCCGATCACGGGGTATTTGAGGAATCCTTCCCCGGGAAGGGTTCCCAGAGCCCCACGTATCTTCAGAATGCTAACGGTTGAATTCACGCCCCTTCGGGAATAGAATCATGAATAAAAGGGACGGACCCTATGTCTCACTAACGCAGCGAAAACCACCATTCAGGGTGACACCGGAGTTGGCGGCGATGAGTCAATTGAAGTGGTTTCTTCACCCGATTCTTATATTCATCTTTTCCATCGCGGCCGTGGCCCTGTCCCTCATATTGTACATCTACTGGTATGTGGAGGTCAGTACGGGGTTGAAGAGCGTGATCGAGAGAGGCAAGCTCGATCCCGATCAGGTTCTGGCTTCGCAAACCTGGGTAGTGATACTGGTGCTCTCCATCCTTGTGGGGATCATCCTGATGGGCCTGTTCACCATCTTTGTTTATAATCAAAAGACATTCCAGCTCTACCGCCTCCAGCGTAACTTTATCAGCAATTTTACACACGAACTGAAAACCCCCGTCACGTCGTTGAAACTGTATCTGGAGACGTTTCGGAAATATGAGCTGACCCGGGAAGAGCAACTCAGGTATATCGGGTACATGGTTCAGGACGCCGACCGGCTGACCCACCATATCAACCGCATCTTGGACCTCGCAAGAGTCGAGAGCAAGACCTATGGCGGAGAGTTCGTGAGGGAGGACCTCGTTCAGGAGGTCGGGCGGTTTTATGAAAAGAACCGTCATCTCTTCGATGGGTCTGAAATACACATCCACAATCCTTCGGGACGATCCTTCCAGTACCCCGTCAATCCCGCCCTGTTCGAGATTCTGCTGATGAATCTGTTCACCAATGCGATCAAGTATAATGAATCCGAAATTCCCCGGCTGGACATCACCTTTGAACCTGGGGGGAGGCGATTGCATATCCGTTTTGAAGACAACGGCATCGGACTTCCGAAGTCGGAATTCCGGAAGGTCTTCAGAAAATTTTATCAGATCGGCCGCTCGGACGATATGTCGGCTAAGGGTACCGGCCTCGGCCTGCATCTGGTTGAAAACATCGCCCGGTTGCATAAAGGAAGAATGACCGCCGAATCGAGAGGGAGTGGAAAGGGTTCCGTTTTTTCCCTGATTCTGCCCCTGAAAGCTCCCGGGGCTTGACCGGGATGAGGGCTTCTATGGGTGATTCCGCCGAGACACGAATCCTGGTGGTGGAAGATGAAGCGCACCTGGCGGAGGGTCTGAAACTGAACCTGACGCTTAAAGGGTATGATGTGACGATCGCCGCGGATGGGAACTCGGCCCTGCAAAAGTGGAAAGAATGGCGGCCGGACTTGATCGTGCTGGACATCATGCTCCCGGGGATTGACGGGCTGTCGGTCCTTCGAAATATCCGTCTCGAGGACGAACGTCTTCCGATTCTGATACTGTCGGCCAGAGGAGAGCCCGATGACCGGATAAAGGGGTTCTCGTACGGCGTGGACGATTATCTTGCCAAGCCTTTTAATCTGGATGAGTTTTTGCTCCGGGTGGAGCGGCTTTTGACGCGGCAGACCTGGACCCGGGGAGGGTCCGGATCAGACGCAAAAAACGTTTCCTCACTGCCCCGGATCTATGAGTTCGGCGGAAACAGGATCGATTTTCAGACCCTGAAGGCCGACGGTCCGTCCGGGCCGATCAGCCTGACCGAGCAGGAAGCCAGGCTTTTGAGGCTTTTTATTGCCAACCGAGGTAAACCCCTTTCGAGAAGAAAACTCCTGGAAATCGGCTGGGGGTACCCTCGAGGCACCACAACGAGGACAGTAGACAATTTCATTGTCAGATTCAGGAAATATTTTGAACGCGACCCCAAAAGGCCCGTCTATTTTAAAAGCCTCCGATCGGTGGGATATCTCTTCGATCACGACCCGGACACGAAGGAATGATCGCCCCGCTTTTATAGGAATCGATATCGGGTCCGTTGCCATATCGATGGCTGAAGTCACTTCTGAAAAGGAAATCGGCAAGACCGCCTATCAATTTCATCATGGCGATATCCCGGAAACGCTGACCAGGATGATGAACGATTTTGATCCGGAGCGGATTTCCGGTGTCGCCGCCACATCGTCAACCCCGTCGATTCTCAAAGCGGACCGGAGATATGACAACCGGATCGCCGTGATCGAAGCTGCAAGTCGCTTTCATAAAAAGATCGGCGCCATTCTGATCGTCGGGGGCTCTGCCTACGGTTTGATCGGTTTCGACGAGAATGGCCGCTACCGCAGTTTCCGGACCAACACCTCATGTGCGGCGGGGACCGGCAGTTTTCTCGATCAACAGGCGCGGCGGTTGAATCTGGAAAGCACGGAAGCGCTGAGCGAGAAAGCGTTCAGCAACAGAGAGAGCATACCCAAAATCGCATCGAGGTGCGCCGTCTTTGCGAAAACCGATCTGGTGCACGCTCAACAGGAAGGATACACCCTCGAACAGATCTGCGACGGGTTGTGCTACGGTCTTGCCAAGAACATCGTGGATATGCTTGCTCTGGACAGGGAACCGTTTAACCCCGTGCTTTTTACCGGCGGCGTGTCCGGAAATCGGGCGGTGGTTCGGCATATCGCATCCATTTCCGGAAAAGAGATCATCGTAGATGAAACCGGCGTTTATGGGGCCATCGGCGCGGCATTTCTCCTGGTTGACGAAGGGGTCGGAGAGAACGTTGCGCCGTTTAAGACGGCGGACGATCTGCTGGGCCCTGAAACCGTCCCCAAAAAGTATTTCCACGACCGGCTCGAACTGACTCTTTCCCAATATCCGGAGTTCGGAGGCCTCGAGAAATACGAATACGCCGCCGTCGATACGGGCGTTTCCTGCCCCGTGGAAGTGGATATCTATGAAACCCTCACCCCCGCATCCGACTATGAAGTGATCCTGGGCGTGGATGTCGGATCCACGAGCACCAAGGCCGTTCTCCTCAATCCCGATCGCCGGGTGCTCGCCGGCTTCTACACCGCCACCGCCGGGAGACCGGTCGCCGCCGTCCAGAGATTGTTTTCATCCATGGATGACATGGCTGAAAAACGGAACATCGGCTTGCGGATGATGGGAGCCGCAACAACCGGGTCCGGGAGGAAATTCGCGGGGAAGATTATCGGCGCGGATATCGTGGTTGACGAGATCACGGCTCACGCCAGAGCCGCCTGCGAGATCGATCCGGACGTGGACACCATCATCGAGATCGGCGGGCAGGACTCGAAATTTACCACCTTAAAAGACGGCAGGGTCACGTTCTCCATCATGAATAACGTGTGCGCCGCCGGAACGGGGAGCTTTATCGAGGAGCAGGCCCGGACCCTGGGATGTCCGTTGGCGGAGTATTCCTCGAGAACCGAAGGTCAAAAGTCCCCCATTGTGAGCGACCGGTGCACCGTGTTCATGGAAAGGGACATGAACCATTATCTCTCTGAAGGATATACTGTTGATGAAGTGCTTGCCTCCGTGCTCCATGCCATCAGGGAAAACTACCTCACCAAGGTGGCCATTGAAGGGAGCATTGGAAACACCGTATTCTTCCAAGGGGCCACGGCAAAGAATAGGGCTCTCGTAGCCGCCTTCGAGCAGCGGCTGCAAAAACCCATACATGTTTCCAAGTACTGCCATCTAACCGGGGCGTGGGGGGCCGCCCCATAAGCGCTAACTTAAGGATTTCTTTTTTGCCAAGTTTATGGTACCATTGTCACCAAAGGGGGTGGCAATGGAGCGTTTCGTTTTTACAGAAGAAATGGAGGATTGGGAAGTACTTTTGGGCTTTCTTCCCAGTGGTTGGCGATCCAAAGCAAAAGACCTTGGTGCTGTTGTACGATACCGTAAGTTCTTGGATGCTGAGGATCTGTTG
>JACQYL010000109.1 GCA_016208165.1 Deltaproteobacteria bacterium | reverse complement strand
CCTCCGCCTGGCCATAAAGAACTTCTCCGCTCGCAAGAACAGGCCGGTCGACATCCCCGCGTTGAAAACCCCCGTGGTGGCCGGGTTCTCGGTGGAAGCCATCGTAGCCGCCCTGTCAAAGGTGGATGCGCAAGACCCGCTCAAACCGGTCATCGATAACATTGTTCAAGGCAATATCCGCGGAGTATGCCTGTTCGCCGGATGCAACAACGTCAAAGTGCCCGAGGATCGGAATTTCACTACCATGGCTCGCCGACTGCTTCAAGAGAACGTGCTCCTTGTAGCCACGGGCTGCGGTGCGGGTGCATTGATGCGGCACGGTTTCATGGATCCGGCCAACGTCTCCACTTTTTGCGGCGAAGGGCTGAAAGCCGTACTCACGGCTGTCGGAGAGGCCAACAATCTAGGCGGTCCCCTGCCTCCGGTCCTGCACATGGGTTCCTGCGTGGACAATTCCCGGGCCGTGGCTCTGGCCGTAGCCGTGGCCAACAGACTGGGCGTGGACACGGACAAACTTCCCGTGGTCGCGTCCGCGGCTGAGGCGGTATCGGAAAAGGCGGTGTCCATCGGAGCCTATGCCGTGGCCGCCGGGTTGCCCACTCACGTGGGCGTCATGGTGCCGGTCCTGGGCAGTCCCGCGGTGACGGAGGTATTGACCAAGACCGTCAGGGGCCTCACAGGCGGCTATTTCATTGTTGACCTCGACCCAATATCAGCCGCGGAGAAGCTGCTGTCGGCCATTGACGAGCGGCGCGCCGGACTGGGCCTTTAGGCCGGTCAAGGAGGGGATCATGAACCAGACCAAGGAGATCTTCATCCGCCTGGATCGCTGCGTCGGCTGCCATACCTGTGAACTGGCCTGCGCGGTGGAACATTCCGCCGGCAAGAACCTCTTCTCATCGCTGGCCGAGAAACAGAAGCCTAGAAAGCGGCTGTTTGTCGAGCCCGCCGCTTCGTTCAACGTGCCGGTTCTGTGTCGGCACTGCCACGAGGCCCCGTGTGTGGACGTCTGCCCTACCGGGGCGACGTACCATGACGAGATCAAAGACCTCGTGTTGCATGACGCCAAGAAATGTATCGGTTGCTCTTTATGCGTGCAGGCCTGTCCTTTCGGGATGATGCGCCAACGGGCGGAATCCAGAATCGCGGTGAAGTGCGATCGATGCCCGGATCGGGATGTTCCGGCCTGTGTGGATTCGTGCCCCACAAAAGCGCTGATTTACGCGGATACGGAATCCTTTGGCAGGACGCGCCGAAGGGCGGTCACGGCCGCGCTGGCGAACGCCTACCTGCACAAGGAAGCGGACTAGACATCGACAGGGTTCCCGGAAGGATACTGTGAACGAATGCGAAGAGGACACATCGGGAGCCTCTTCCTGACAACTCGTCTACAAGGAGCGGATGGACGTGTCCGAAGCCTTTGTCGAGAGCGAAATAAGGGCGATCGCCGATCGTTGGGCGGGCATGCCTGGAATGGTCACCGGGGCTCTACAGGAGGTCCAGAGCCGGCACGGTCATCTTCAGGAGGGAGTGATGGCGGACCTGGCCACGGCTCTAGATGTTCCTTTGAGTCGTTTGTTCAGTGTGGCGACGTTTTTTGCTTTTTTCCGGCTTGTTCCTAAAGGCGAGAGCCACATCCAGGTCTGCATGGGAACCGCGTGCCACGTGCTCGGAGCGCCTCGTATCCGGCAAAAGCTCGAACGGGACCTGGGTGTGGACGAGCGGGGCGTCACTCCGGATCGAGCGTATAGCGTGGAAGAGGTGCGGTGCCTCGGATGTTGCAGTCTGGCTCCCGTGGTCCGAATCAATGAACAGACCTACGGGCGCGTGCGCATGAAAGATCTCGGTAAACTTATAAAACGCGGCCGGCCGGGTGGGGGCGATGATGCGCATCAGAACCCGTAAGGACTTGTCCGATTTGGCCCGTGAAGGGACGCGAAGGCTGACATCCGCCCTGCCGCGACTGAGCGTGGGAATGTCGAGTTGCGGCCTGGCCGCGGGAGCAGGCCGGCTGTTCGACGTCCTGCAAGCGGATGTCGGAAACAACGCTCGATTGGTGCGCACGGGATGCTTGGGGTTCTGCGACGCCGAGCCTCTGGTGGAAGTAAACTTGCCCGAGAAGGGGAGGGTGCTCTACGGGCCGGTGAGCGAAGCCTTGGCGGTGGAGTTGGCGGCTGAAGCCCGTGCGGGCCGCTTTGCCGCGGAAAACGTTCTCGGCAGCCTGGATCCGCTCGTCGGGGAATCCCGAAGGGTGGACGATATCCCACCGCTTACCGAGCATCCCTTCTACAGCCGCCAGGTGAAACGCGTGAGCCGCAACCTGGGCCAGATCGATCCGCTTTCTCTGGAGGAGTATACTGCAAGGGGCGGCTATGCGGCCCTGTTCCAGGTCATGGAACAGATGTCACCCGAGGAAGTCATCGAGGAAATCAAGCGGTCCGGGTTGAGGGGCCGCGGCGGCGCGGGCTTCCCCACTGGTCTCAAGTGGGAGATCACCCGACGGGCGGCGGGCGCGCCGAGATACCTTATCATGAACGGAGACGAGGGTGACCCCGGGGCCTATATGGATCGCAGCCTCATGGAGGGTGATCCCCACGCCATCCTAGAGGGGATGCTGATAGGCGCCTATGCCGTGGGTGCGGAAACGGGCATACTGTATGTGCGGGCGGAGTACCCGCTGGCCATTGAACGCCTCAGCGCGGCTATGGAACAGGCAAGAGAAGCGGGCCTGTTGGGAGATCATATTCTGGGTGCGGACTTCCGCTTCAACGTGCACCTGGTCCGTGGCGCCGGGGCCTTTGTGTCTGGCGAAGAAACGGCGATGATCAATGCATTGGAAAATCACATTGCAGAGCCGAATCCGCGCCCGCCGTACCCGGCCGAGTGCGGGCTCAACGGTCGTCCGACCTGCATCAACAATGTGGAGACTTGGGCCAATGTGCCCCTGATCATCCGCGAGGGAACGGAAGCGTTCAGCCGATACGGCAGCTCGGGAAGCAAAGGGACCAAGCTTTTTTGCCTGGTGGGAGATGTCGCGCGAAGCGGTTTGGTGGAAGTACCCCTCGGCACCACTTTGAACACCATTGTCAACGAGATCGGCGGGGGAGCGCGAGTCCGAGAAAACATGCATGGTTGATGTGGCCCGGTATTTCCTGGATTTTACCCGACACGAATCCTGCGGTAAATGTACGCCTTGCCGAGAGGGAACCGAGCATCTGGGAGACATACTCGACAGAGTGACCTCGGGCAAAGGCTCGGAAAAGGATCTCGATCGTCTGGTGCAATTGTCGGAGGGCATAAAACGAACCTCGCTCTGCGGTCTCGGTCAGACGGCGCCGAACCCGGTATTGACGAGTATCGAGCATTTTCGGAGCGAATATGAAGCGCACGTTCGCGGGGGCCGGTGTCCCGCCGGGGTGTGCACCGCGCTTTTGACCTATTCCATTGATCCCGAACGCTGCACCGGGTGCGGGTTGTGCGCCAAGGAGTGTCCGAGCGAGGCCATAACCGGACTGAAAAAAGAGGCGCACGTACTGGACGCGGACAAATGCATCAAATGCGGCGCCTGTCGCGAAGTCTGCGCCTTTGACGCGGTTCGTATACAATGAGGGATTCCTGATGCCGGAAATCACGATGAATGGAAGTACGGTAAAGGTCGCTCCGGATGAGTCGGTGCTGGACGTGGCCCGCAGGCAGGGCGTGTTTATCCCCACCCTGTGCCACCATGCCGGTCTGGGACTCTATGGCGCCTGCCGGCTGTGTCTGGTGGAGGTGAAATCAGGGTTTCGTCCGGGCCTGACCTCGTCGTGCTCTTTGCCCGCTCTGAACGGTCTCGTCGTGGACACGGACACCCCCATGGTTCGGGAGGGCCGAAGGCTCGTGGCTGAATTGCTCCTGGCCCGCGCGCCCAATGCTCCCGAAATACGTTCGTTGGCCTCGAGCCTCGGAGTGACCGGCACGGATCTGCCCACAAAGGATGAAACGTGCATACTCTGCGGCCGGTGCGTCCGGGCCTGCAGAGCCTTGGGCCTGGAAGCCGTTTCATTCGCTTTCCGGGGCGCGAAACGAGAAGTCATGAGCCCCTTTGACCGCACCTCGGAGACATGCATCGCCTGCCAGGCCTGCATCACGGTGTGTCCCACCGGCGCCGTCACTTCCAAAGTCACGCCGGACGCGGTGGAAATGGTGGAATGGCATACACGCCAGGAATTGCACCGCTGCCCGTCCTGCGGAAAGCGGTTTGTCACACCTCGCATGCAGACGCGCCTCCACCAAATGACACCCGACGACCAGCATGCCCGCACATCCCTCTGCCCTTCGTGTCGCCGCCGCGACACGGCCGGAGACCAGACCTCGACCGCTCTTTTTAAAGAGATTCGTTGATATCGAGGTTTTCGTGTTCTTACCGATTTCTACTCCGCGGCTTAAAGATCGAGAATAATTCGGGCCTTCCAGAATTCTCCCTCCCGAACCACTTCGAGTTGGTGATATGTCGCGCTCTTGACGGTTGTCCTGAAGGGATGGCGGGCATCGTCGTATGGTTCGCCCTGAACCGTCGCCTCGATGTGGCGGTCATCGATGGAAGCGATATCGAAGACCTTGAATAACAGCCCCTTTGTGTCGAATAGGAACACAAATTCATTGAGCCAACGGACCAGCAGATCTTCGATCTGCTCGGCCTTCAGGGAGATAGGTATGGATTCCCGGGTGACGATCGTTTCCGCATCGGTGATAATCTCGGTAAATGCTTCCCCGGCGTGTTGAAAAAGGGCAGACAGACTGTCCCCAAAAACTTCGACGCCGAGATCGCCTGTATGGTCGATAAAGCGAAATCTTTCCATGTCTATCCTTTGATCACGGCTATAGGGGCGAGTTTGGCCACTTTCTTGCTAATTCCAGCTTCATGGAGGACATTGACGACATTATCGACATCCTTATAGGCCTCCGGTATTTCTTCAGCCAACGTACGGGTACTGGCGCATTTGACAACGATTCCCCTGTCCGCCAACTCTCGGGCAATGGCTCTACCCTTAGCGGTCTTTATGGCCTGATGGCGGCTCAGCACCCGACCCGCGCCATGACATGCGGAACCGTAAGTTTCCCCATACCCGGCCACGGTTCCTACCAGCACGAAAGAGTAGCGGCCCATGTCTCCGGGAACCAGTACCGGCTGGCCAATGGAATGGTACCTCCCGGGAATATCGGGATGCCCGGGCGGGAAAGCCCGAGTGGCCCCCTTCCGGTGGACGCAAAGGGTCCTATCTTTGCCTTCGATTCGATGAGTCTCGATCTTGGCCATGTTGTGGCAGACGTCATAGACCAACTCCAATTCAAGAACGTCCGCCTTTTGTTGAAATACCTGCTCGAAGGTCTCCCGAGTCCAATGCATGATCATCTGTCGATTGACGAAGGCGAAATTGGCCGCTCCGGCCATGGCTCCAAGGTAATCTTTTCCTTCTTTTGAATCCACGGGGGCGCAACATAGCTGACGATCCGGCAAATCGATGCCGTATCGCTTGGCCGCCTTGAGCATGATGGAAAGGAAGTCATCGCATACCTGATGACCCAAACCCCTGGAGCCGGTATGAATGAGAACGGTTGCCCGATCTTTTTCCAGCCCCATGACCGAGGCGGCTTTGGAATCGTAGATTTCTTCGACAAAACCCACCTCGACGAAGTGATTGCCGGATCCCAGGGTGCCCAGTTGGGCGCTGCCCCGCTCCAGCGCGCGATCGCTGATCTTGTCCGGATCGGCATTCGGAATGCAGCCATGCGCCTCGATGTATGACTGATCTTCAGCCGTCCCGTATCCGTTTTCCAAGGTCCATGCGACACCGGTGGCCAGCACGCGATTCAGTTCCTTGCGGTTCAGCTTCAGATCTTTTCTCCGGGATCCGACACCGGCCGGGATGTTGCGGAACAATGCCTCCGCCAGTTCCTGCGAGTGCTCTTGAACTTCCTTGCGACTCAGACCTGAGCGCAGCAGACGCACCCCTCAGTTGATGTCGTATCCCACGCCTCCGGGGGATACCACTCCTGATCCAAGATCGAACGCCGCCACCCCGCCGATGGGAAACCCATACCCCCAGTGGACGTCCGGCATGGCCATGGATCGGCCGACAATGCCCGGAAGAGTGGCTACGTTGACGACTTGCTGCAGCGACTGGTCGCTTCGGATATCCGCCATCATCTTTTCATCGGCATAGATCCTGCCTTCCACCCGCATATCTCCCGAAGGCGGTATTCTCCATCGCCAGTCATCCAACTTCTCGATTTCGATCTGCTTCGATTCCCCCATGAGTGAATCTCCACATAGTTGTTTGTCTCACCCTATCGATCACTCCGCATAGGATGTTGCTCTTGGGGATCACAACACGCCCATGATCCTATTGGTGCGATGCAGCAGTGTAGTAATCCATGGCTTCCGGGATGAGTTTCCTCAGATTCTCGATCCGGGTCCTGTCGGAGGGGTGGGTACTCAGGAATTCGGGAGGTTTTCCCCCTTCCTGAGCCCCACTCATTCTCTGCCAGAAGTCCACCGAAGCGTGTGGATCGTATCCAGCCATGGCCATGAAAATCAGACCCAGGTGGTCGGCTTCGGACTCCTGAATCCTGCTGTATGGTAGCAGAAAGCCCACCTGGGCGCCGATTCCGAATGCCGCCATGAAAAGCTGCTGAGTCTGAGCAGGCTTCTCCGCAAGGGCGATACTCAAAGCCATTCCGCCCATCTGCGCGAGGAGTCCCTGACTCATCCGCTCATTGCCGTGGGCGGCAATGACATGAGCGATTTCATGCCCCATCACCACCGCAAGTCCCGTTTCGCTCTGCGCGACGGGCAGGATTCCAGTGAAGACGACCACCTTCCCCCCCGGCATGGCGAATGCGTTCATCGCTTTATCCTCGACCAGATTGAACTCCCACTCATATCCCTCGACCCGGTTACTGAGATTGTTTTGATCGAGGTAGCGATCGACCGCGTTTCGTATCCGTCCACCCACATCCGCAACCATGCGCGCTTGAGGGGTTCCATGGACAACCTTGTGTTCGGAAAGGAATTGCTGATAACTCGAGAGGCTCATCTCGAGGATCTGCCCCTCCGGGAGCAGGTGCAGTTGCTGTCGTTCGGTAACAGGGACCGTCTGGCAGGAAAACGCCGTCATCAGAAGTATGGAAGCGAAGATGATGTGTATGAGCCGGCGGGATCCATACCCGCATCCAAAAGCCTTCATAAGAATCAAGCCTCCGTGAGGTCTTAGATGAAAAGCGATTCCCGCCAGGGCTTCCTTCATACTTGAAAACCCCTTCCGTGATTCTTCAGAGGAACTACTTCGTTGCGTTTTCCGTTGCCTCCTCCACCTTGTCTCCGGCCTTTTCGAGCGTATCACCCGCCTTTTCCACCGCCTTGTCGACTTCCTTACCGGATTTTTCCACCGGGCCCTCTTTCTCACAGGCGCCAAACACCAGCATCATTGCCATAGCGCACATTACAAGAAGACTCACTAAACGTTTCATATACTCCTCCTCTCTAAGCCAAATTATGAGCCCGAATTACGGGCCATCTGGAACATCGGCATAGGCTTCCATTTGCTCATTCCGTTTCGAGTGAGTGTATGATCGTATCGAACTCGTTGCTCATTTCGGAAAAGGGCTTTTCCATAGAGTTGGCAGTAACAAAGAGGATCTCGTCCTGGCCCTTTTGGATCTGGTATTGGATATACTTCTTGTTCTTCCAATAGTCATCCGCGATCAGATAGACCGCCCGGCGACCATCAATCTGTTTGATACTGCACTCGTGGAGCTTTATGCCGTTATCGCCTTGCTTGTCGAAGTCTTCCGCCAAGGATTTGCAGAACGCTTCGACCTTGTCCGATGAGACCGGAAGCTCTCCGGTTCCCTTGTACACTGAAATGGTGAATCGTGGTTCTCCGCTTTGGTAATAGTCTATTTTCTCCCCCATCAGTAATTCTTTGACCCGGTTCAACACGTTGGAAGGTATCGCGCTGAGCCCCTCATCGCCTTTCGCCCTGTTCATCGCAGCTTCTATAATTTGAGGCTTTTCCCTAGCGTTTCCTTTACTGAAAATAGTCCAACCTTCAGGAACATCGATAGAATAGCCAAGGTCGCTTTGATACACTGCCCCATGAACGGACTGAATCTGCAGGAATAATGAGATCAGAGAAATCAGTATGGTAAAATATTTCATATCTTTCACCCCCTCACACAGTCTCACCATCTGTGTTCTCGTTACTTCTTTGATTCATCATAAAGGAATCCACCAAGCGCACCTGCAGCAGCGCCAATTGCTGAACCCGCGGCTACGCTTCCACCGGTCAACACGGATATACCCGCGCCAGCGCCGGCCCCGATGGCTCCTCCACTCAATATGCGTTGTTCTCTCGTACTCATACCAGAGCAGGCGCAGATGAATGTCAAAAAAGCCAACCCCACTACTATCCTTTTGATTCTCACCATACACACCTCCTTTCGGTTCCCTCTTCCTCTGAGGAGTTACGTCTTCCTTCGAACCGCGCCCCCTCTGTTGTCAGGTTGCTTGGTGCAAGCCAAATTAAACTCGACAAAGATGCAGATAAATACGGTTTTCACCAGATTTCCGGTCCTATCACTCGTAAGCCGCTCAGGTAGAAGATTTCCGGTGACTTGTGCTCCCCTACTCCGGCACTTGACTTCTCGCGGAAATAGAAGGAAACGCCCATCTCACACGGCCTTCATCCTGAGTTCGACAGTTCGCTCTGCGGCAGAGTAAGAAAAGCAATATCGAAAGGTTGGCGAGAACGTGCCAGTCAAATGGGGGATGATCGTGCGTTCTCGCTGGAACATCCCGGCGGCCTGTGGAGGTCCTTGGGCGGTTGTCCCACTGCTCAGGTTTACGAGTGCCCCGCCGTTTTCAGGCGGGTGGTGTGAGGAAACGCCTCATTGCCACCCCCTGATCCACGCGGAGTTCCAAAAGGCTCGACTGACCGACACGATGTCGAGGGCCCCATGGTGTCGAAGACTGCACACCCTAAAGTCAAAACGAAAGGGGTCCTCATCCAAAGGTCCACCGCCTGTGTAGCTGTTACAAATGCCCCCCGCCGTTCCGGCGGGAACGGTTGAACAGGAGCGGGCCCACATCCGACAGTGTGAGAACCTGGGATGGACGAGTGGTCTCGTGACGACGAGAGGCCCACCCCCCGCTATGTTCAGCGCTCTGCGTGAACCTTTATTCCGAACTTCTATGGGCGCTCAACGATACTCAGGGCATGTTGGCTGCGACAAGGGCGCCCTGCATCTCATGTCGTTTCCCATCGATGATTTCGAGCACCGCACGCTTGTTTTCCTTGGCCGCCGAAGCCGTGAGGATGGTGCGAAGCGCACCGGCGGTTCGTCCCTGCCTGCCGATGACCTTGCCCGAATCTCCTCCTCCCACCTTGATTCGCACAATCTTTGTGAGGTCGCTGCCGATTTCTTCAATGATAACCTGTTCCGGATGATCCACCAAGTGCCTGACGATGAACTCGATAAGTACCCGCGATTTGTCACTCATAGAAATCTACCTCCTTAATTGTCCTCAGGATAGTCAAGCCGCGATGGTTTAGAAATAAGGTAAAACCCTAATAAGAAGATAAGGACTACTGTATTCATGCACGAGGCTTGGGAAGCAACGAATACCATTTGTACGTTGATCTCGGTTAAACAATTCATTCGGTGCGTTCTTAAGGAGCGCAGTGAAATCGGAATCCAATGAGAGATTGCGGAGCGCTTGAAACAAGATCTTTTCTGTGGCGTTTGCGGGGATATCGGTGTATGCCTGACCTACAATCGCCTCGACTCCCCGGCAAGGCGCCAAGCACAAGGGTATACCCGATAGAACGGCCGCGGAAATCAGTCCCGAACGAGTGATACCGGTGGATGAAGACGACTTTAAGAGTGTCTGAACGACCGTTTTTGGCTGTTTTAGAACCACACATCAGATGTCTGTATGATCGGGTTGCCCGAAACGTGCAAAGCTTCGAATCCGGGGTGTCGAGCATTGAAGCGAATAGGCGTTTGAACCGGCGCGCCGAATGGTTCATCGGAAGTCCATGAGCCGGAGGGATCGTCCGGATTGCGGGCTGAGAAGGGCACTCGAGTATCCTCGGGTCATGCCCAGGTCCTTATGGGAGCCGCCGGCGTTCGGCTTTGCCGAAGGAGACCTATTGAACACCGAATGCGCTCGATGGAGCCCTCGCATTCGACGTAAGCTCCGTTATTTCGTTCTACGGGGGCGCCCCTTTCTTTTCACCAGTCGAGGTTTGCTGATGTGAGCGTGCGTGACGCCTCTTATTCGCCGATCTGAAGTTGGCTCCTGCGTTTTGGGGCGCGATTATGCCCAAGACGACTCATCCGGTAGGATCCTTTCGAAGCAGGTTCAAGGTTGCTTTTCCATATTCCCATTGGCTATAAGGTTTCCAGTTCTGATATAGACAAGATACCAGCTGCGATACTTGGCTTGTCACTGGAGGTCGGCCGTTCGACCGGAACGCCTCTATATCGGCGGACGATTTCCGGGAAAGCCGGAAGTCACGGAACACGTATTGCCCGTTCGCCCTGAAAGGCGTTTTTTCAAGACAGAGACGGAAGCTGCCCCGTGATCCGAATGGTTCTCTTTTGACAATATAGTGAGGGCCCTTGGATGGAAGATATTATTGTATATGGCGCCGGTGGCCATGGCAGGACAGTGATTGACGTTATCGAAGATCAGGATTTGTACCGTATTGCGGGTGTGCTCGACGACGACGAGAACAGTGCCGACACGCTGCTGGGGTATCCGGTAATAGTAGATCAGAAAGAAAAAGAGGAAACCATCCGGCGCGTGTTCGGCGGCATAGTGGCCATAGCGGACGGCCGCATCCGATCCCGGATTGTGTCAAACATTGAATCCATATCCCCGAAATTCAATTTTGTGGATGCCATACACCCCGCCGCAAGCATATCCAGACATGCGGAAATAGGGCAGGGCGCCGTCATTATGTTCGGTGTACGTATCGGAGTGGATGTAACGATAGGCAACCATTGTATCCTATGCCCGAGCTCGCTGATCAGCCACGAAAACGCTCTCGGCGATTACGTTTTTGTCGGACCGGCCGTAAGCTGCTCCGGAAGGGTGTCGATAGGAGCACATGCCTACATTTTGTCCGGAAGCGTAGTTATCAACAACACTTTGATAGGACATCATACTGTGGTGGGTTCCGCTTCGAATGTGGTGAACGACCTCCCGCCCAACGTGCTAGCCTATGGAAACCCCGCCAAGATAATCAGATCTTCGAAGGATGCCGGCGAGAATTTATTTCGGAAACGAATTCCTTAGAAAATGTCAGAAGATAGAAAGCGGGGGCCCAGCCGGATTGCACGTATTCTTCCATCACGCCTCGGCATGGTAGTGGGTGAAATCGTTTTGTAAAAAGAGCGGGATGTTGCTCTTTTTCTGCTTTATCTTGTATAATTTCCGTGCTAAAAAATAATCGCGTATGTATGACAGAATGTTAGTAAGCACAGGGACAACTCCCAGAGAGAGAGTGCGTCCGCCTCGCCCCAAATCATCGTTATTTGGACCAGGGTTATGTACGCGCCCAGGTGGTTTACAGCGTCGGTCCTACGGACCCCCCGGAGATGGAAACCCTCGTACAAAACGGCCGGAGCTTATGCCGGCTAAACACCCCGGAAAAAGGCCCTCCTGGCATAGTCGCCCAGAAAGCCCAATGCAGGAGATATTGGATTCATTCAAGGATGGCGCATGGACGGCGGTTGTCCGTTGCGCGCGTCCCGGGAGCGGCGCCAAATAGGGGCCGGCTTTCGGATAGGTCTAAGCGGCCGCTGACACGTACCGCGTAGTTGGAGAAGGATTTGTTTGCCCGGCTCGACCTGCGCCCCGGCCCCGAATCCCAGATTCGTTCCAGAAGGTCGACCCGAGTGGTGCATGACATACCAAAAGATTACGAGTGGTTGCATTCCTTCCAGCGTCTTTCCTGGTGTTGAACCGGTAGGAGTATGCGGAAGGAGGCACTCTCGAGCCTCTTGTGTGTGCATGTCCTGTTTTGACAAGACATTGGTTTATAATCGGCTAATAGCAAAGGAACTGATGCGTTAGTAAGCTGGTTTCGTTCTTAAGGGAGAGCCATTTGTCAGAGTGGTGACCTGAAGTCTGGAACCATGGTAATTATATTTAAAGGAGGACACTACTATGGCGAATGGGACTGTAAAATGGTTCAGCGATCAAAAAGGGTATGGATTCATCGAACAGGAAGACGGTCCGGACGTATTCGTTCATCATTCCGGTATCATCGGATCCGGCTTCAAGTCTCTCAATGAAGGGGACCGGGTCACGTTTGACATCGAGCAGGGACGAAAGGGTCCCGCTGCAGTAAATGTCACGGTAGTTTAATCGACCGTCCGGAAAGACAGCCGTGCGTTTCATTGGGAGCCGATGAAATGCACGGCTTGTACAAGGGTTTTTGTCAGTTCGCAAGGACTTCCCTCCAAACAGCAGGGCGTGGCTGCAGGAGTGATTGCGCCTATCCGCACGTGGTCTGGTGCGAATCCAAGCTGTTTGCCGGAGCATCTTCCGCCTTCCATCCGAAAGCGCTGATGGCCAATGCAACAACCAACCCTGTCAGAAAGACACGCGTTCTTTTCAGACAAGCAATTCCTCGAATGTTTCCTTAAGTGTTTCCCTGCATTTTCCGGCATTCTCGACAAAAGGGCACAGGCCGTTTCTTTCTCTTCGGCCATACAACCGTCGGATAAAAGGCGACAAGCAAAAGCAGGGCCTTTCGTTCATGTTGACCGCGTAGTACAATATGTTTTTACTTCGCACAACGTCGTGTGTTCCGGATGCCTCTGTGACGATTCGAGAGAGTGATTCTTTCCGGTACATCCGGTGCTTCGGCGGGTCGCAATAACCTATTGCCTTGGGGCAATCGCAAAAAAAGGAAAACGATCATGTACAAAGTGGGAATCAGTGTTCTTGCAATGTTATGTGTCCTCTGTCCTTTGATGGCGCACTCCGCCGAATCGTCAACGGGGGAGGGACCGAATCTCGGACCCGACCGAACGACCCAGGCTCAGATTGAAGCGGGCCTTTCTGTCGACCAGATGATCGAAGCAGGCGGGAGGATGTTCACCACGCCTTTCAACAAGTTCGACGGGTACGGCGACGGTCCCTACGATGCTTCGATGGATCCCCGATCGTTCGGCGCCCGGCCCTCCCTCCAAGGGAACGGAACGTTCCTTCGGGTGAACGGACTGGACGCCCAGACCTGCCTCGAATGCCATTTCATTACACGGAACTCGACGATTCCGGCCACATTGGGTATTGGGGGCGTGGCGGGCGCCGGCGGCAGTGTCATTTTCATGCCGAGTTTTGTGGATGTGGCCGAATCCCAGCCCGGAAAGTTCAATGGCCGGCTTATCAACCCGCCGTTTCTTTTTGGTTCGGGGGGCGTGGAACTCGTGGCCAAGGAAATGACCGTCCGCTTGCAGCAACTGAGGGCCGAAGCCTTTTCTAAACCGTCCATTAGAGTGCCCCTCGAGACAAAAGGAGTGTCGTTCGGAAGCATTGTGGCGGACGGACAAGGAGGTCTCGATACGTCGGAAGTTGAAGGCATGGATGAGGATCTTGTGGTACGACCCTTTGGGAGAAAGGGGGAATTTGCTACAGTGCGCGACTTCGATGTGGCGGCCATGCGATTTCATTTCGGCATGGAGCCCGTGGAGGAGGTGGGGGAAGGGGTGGACGGAGATGGAGACGGTGTCGGGGATGAGATTCTTGTGGGTGAGCTTTCGGTATTACATATTTTCAACACCAATCTCCCGTCACCCGTAATGGAAGGTCTTGACATGAGCGCCATGAGAGGATTGGCTGCGTTTGTCCGTATCGGTTGCGCTTTTTGCCACAGGCCTTTTCTCAATTCCGAAAGCCGCTCCCTCGCTTACGCTTACCCGGAAATAGACACGGACCCGGGAGCCAATGTGTATTATGAATCGGATCTATCGGAGACCGCCGGGTTCACGCTGAACGATAACGGGGGCATTCTGGCGCCTCTGTTTTCCGATCTGAAGCGGCACGATATGGGATCTCAACTGAAAGAGTCATTTGATCTTGTGGATGACCAAAGAAACCGGGAGTTCATTACGGCCCGACTGTGGGGTGTGCGCGACACGGCTCCTTATCTTCACGACGGCCGAGCCCTGACGCTCAGAGAAGCGATCCTGCTGCACGGCGGTGAAGCTCAGAACGCGCGGGACGAGTTCGTTTCCCTTCCTGTAGATAGAGCCGATCATGTGATCGCCTTCCTGTATTGTTTGCGGACTCCCGTGGATAATCCGGCTGTCCAACATGAGAACGGCGACCGAATCGATCGTTGGTCCGTGTTTTCTGAGTGAAGGGTCTCGTCTGCAATGCAGATCGAGGCTCGAGCGCGTCCGCCCTGCGATGATTTTTTGTATGCATTCATGAGGAGAGTGCGCGGGAGTCCGCCAAAGACGGGTTCCAGGGTGTTCCCCCGATAATGACGGCGTTTTCGATCATGCGCCGTCGCATCCTTATGGGCGAGACGAGGCCTTTGCGGTTTACATGCCTTCTTCTATATGCTAAATACTATTCACTCATTTATCCCTTCACTGTGTCTAATCTGCAGCTTGGAATGCAAGAGATCGAAACCAGACGGTCCCTCGGCCTGACGTTTGGATGCGCGGCCCCGTTCCACGAGAGCAACTTCCCTGGGCCCGATGTTTCATAGCTGAATTCAATCAATTTGGAATGTTCGCCGTTGTTCGGCGCGTCTCACCTGACAGCGGTTTCCGGATTTCAAATCCTATGGAACCCCATCCGGGCATTATGGTCCTCATTGGTGACCCGAGCCCGGCGCTAGAAAGCCCACGAGGATGTTAAACGACAGGTATTCAGTCGATCCAATGAAGATCCCAACCTTCAGAAGAGGAGAGATTGTCATGAAAACCGGATGGTTTGTCCTTGTGACGGTGTTGGCGTTTTGTGTTTCCATAACCGCATTCGCGCCGCCGGCTGCGGCGGCGGAACCCATTGTGCTCGGGTGTCCCCTTTCCACGGCCTTTCTATACGGATGGGACGCGGAAAGAGCGATCCGACTGGCCGTGGAGGAAATTAATGCCCAGGGCGGGGTGGACGTCGGCGGCGAGAAACGACCCTTTGAAGTCGAGGTGATCGACACACGGGACCTGGAACCGGGGGTTCCGGTGAGCGAGGCTTTGCTGGCCGTGGAAAAACTCATTCTCGAGAAAAAAGCGGATTTCATTGTGGGCGGGCCCGTTCGTTCCGAAGCGGCTCTTGCGGCCATGAGCTTACTGTCCAAATATCAAAAGATATCTATCCTCAGCACCGGAGCCCTTACTCCGAAATATCACGCAATGGTGGCTGAAAACTACGATAAGTTCAAGTATTGCTTTCGTATTTCCGGTGAAGCCAAATGGATGGTGACCGGTGAAATCATTCCATGCCTCGAACAGATCGGGAAGGACTATAACCTGAACCGGTTGTTTATTATGGTTCAGGACGTGGCGCATGGAAGGGCCGGCGGCGAATTGATCGCCAAGATCATGGCCGGGAAAGGCTGGACCGTTATCGGTGAGCCGGCCATATATCCCACGGGCACGACGGATTATTCCATGGGGTTGATCAAAGCAAAGAAGGAAAACGCACAGGTGATCCTCATCTGGATGGACATGCCGGAAACGTCTATCCTCTTGAAACAATGGCACGATATGAAAGTGCCGGCCTTGCCGTTCGGCTCCATCATCGCCGCAGCGGAACAGCCGGGATTCTGGGAGGCCACGGAAGGCAAAGGCGAGTACTGCCTGGCCAACGTGGTCAATGCGGGCAATGCGCCCTGCCAGGCCACGCCCTGGACTGAGAAATTCGTAAAAGCCTACGAGAAGAAATGGGGGATTGAGCCCGAGGGATACGGCACCTCTTCGAGCTATATGGCCGTATATACCATCAAAGACGCCGTTGAACGCGCGGGTTCTCTGGAGCCGGACAAAGTGGTGACAGCCCTCGAACAGACCGACTTGATGGGGGTTTATGGTCGGATTCGATTCGATCCCAAGTCCCATCAGATTATCCCGGCCACGGATCCCAAAGAAGGAGCGGTAGGCACCATTTTCCAGTGGCAGGACAGGAAACGCGTGGTCGTGTTCCCTGAATCCATTGCAACGGGCAAGATTTTGCTCCCGCCCTGGATGACGAAGTAAACGTCCCAGACTCGAAGGCTGCGAGCAGGGGTATGTCAAACGCGTCGCCGGGGACTGGAAGCCTCTTGTTCCCCGGCGATCCACCGGTTTGCCGAAAGCGGCGGAGCTATGGAAATTATCGTTTACGGCGTCATCAACAGCGTATCGCTAACCTTGATCGCCCTCGGCTTCACTTTGGTGTACGGCATATGCCGGTTGCCCAACTTCGCGCACGGCGCGTTGTACGTATTTACAGGCTACATTGCCTGGATCTTCCTCAATACCCTCGGCATTCCTTATCCGATCGCTATTTTTCTCTCCCTGATCGTTATAGCGCTGGTGGGCGGGATCATGTACCGGTTTATTCTGGTGCGGGTGAGGGGCATGGCCATTTCGGAGATTATCGCTTCTTACGCCATCGGGCTCGCCATTCTCGAGGGGCTCCGGTGGGGGGGCCTCAAAGGGGCGACCTACACGCTCCCGAGTTTTGTGGAAGGAAGCGTAAGTATACTCGGAATTTCCGTTGACCTTCAACGGCTGATCGTGGTCGGCTTGGGGGCCGTGCTCGTGGCGGGTTTGTGGGCGTTTGTCCATTTTGCCGGCATAGGTCTCGCGCTCAGAGGTATGGCCCAGGACGAACGGGCGGCCATGACCCTGGGCATCGATTCCGATCGTATGGCCGTTGTAGCCATGTCTTTGGGAGCCTTTTTCGCCGGGGTCGCGGCCGTGGTGCTCCTGCCTCTGGGGAGCATCGTGGTCGAGTCCGGTTATAACGTACTGATTCTGGCCATAGCGGTATGCGTGGTGGGAGGGTTGGGAAGCTGGACAGGAGCGGTTCTGGCCGCTTTCATCATCGGGTTCGCCCAGATCCTGACGGTGGTTCACCTCGGGGCGCAATTCCAGGTTGTCGTAGCGCTGTTGGCCATTATCATCACCCTGATTCTGCGCCCTTCGGGTCTTTTCGGAAGGCAGAAAGAACTCGAAGAGAGGGTCTGAACGTGGGCAAAGAAGGGCTGCGCAAAGAGCGGCTGGACAGGGGCATCAAGGTTCGAACCGACAGGGTCTACGCCATATCCGGATGGCGGGAAATCTCCTATCTGCTGATTCCACGACTGGCCCTGATCGTCGGCTTACTGTCTCTGCCGATCGTTTTCATAACGGTTCCCTACTGGCAGCGCGTGGTTTCCATTATCTGTATCTATGCCCTCCTGGCCCTGGGCTTTGACTTTTTGGCCCACTATGTGGGCTTGGTTTCACTGGGCGGGGCGTTTTTCATTGGAGTGGGAGGGTACGGGGCGGCCCTGCTGAATACGGAGCTTGGGCTTCCGCCCTTTCTCACGATACCCATTGCCACCCTTGCCGGCGCCGCCGTATGTACGGTGCTTTTCTGGCCCTGCCTTCCCCTCAGGGGGGTATATTTCGCCATTGTGACGCTCATGTATCCCCTGCTTTTGGCCAGGGTCATCGAAGCCCTGGACGTGCTGGGGGGTACGGACGGCATTATCGGAGTGGATGGATTCGCGAACAAATGGATGGAACAATACCTGCTGGTGGGCGGTCTTTTGATCCTGCTGTTCTTTTTGAGACGGCTGGTTACCGAGGATATCGGACTGGTATTTCGAGGAGTCAAGGACAACGACCAGGCGGTCAAGGCCTCGGGCATCAGCATTACTACGTACAAGGCCGTTGCCGTGTACATTACTTCCGCCCTCGGGTGCCTGGCCGGAGCCTGTTTGGCCCATATCTACATGTGGGCCGGAATTTCCCAGTTCGCCCTTGATTTCTCGATCATACCCATTGCCGCCACGGTGGTAGGCGGCGCCGGAACCCTGGTGGGACCGGTGATTGGCTGCTTGATCCTGGTGCCTATCTCCGAGCTGCTGAGGGATTTCGGCACACTCAGAATCGCCGTTTACGCCTTGATTTTGATGGCTTTCGTCGTGTTCAAAAGCGAAGGCATCATGGTCTACTGCACCCGGAAATACCATCAATTCGAACGATGGGTGTCCATATGACATCGGATCCGATCCTGCGGGCCCACGAACTCAGCAAAGCTTTCGGCGGAGTTCAGGCCCTGTCAATGGTCAGTTTTGAATTGTATCCGGGCGACGTACTGGGCGTGATCGGCCCCAACGGTTCGGGAAAGACCACACTGGTCAATTGCATCACCGGATTCGTCAAGTCCGATTCCGGTGACGTGTATTTCAAGGGAAAAAGGATCACGAATCTGCCCCCCCACAAAATCGCCGGCATGGGCGTAACCCGCACTTTTCAGATCATGCGTCCCTATTACAGTCTTTCAGCCTACAAGAATCTCGTGATCCCGCTGTTTTCTCCTCGCGCCCGGCGTACAGGCGGGTGGCGGGGCGGAGGAAAGCTGGGCAGCCGGGACACGGTAGCCGTGGATATCCTCGAGGAGATCGGGTTCGAGCGCGATTCCTATGTGCCCTACAAACTGGCCTCCGCGCTGCCCACCGGCTACCTGAAAAGACTCGAGTTGGCCCGCTGCCTGGCTTTGAGGCCGGAAATTATCATCTGCGACGAAGTGTTTTCCGGTCTTAGCATGAGCGAAATGGCCAGCATGGTGCCGCTCATCGAGCGATTGCAGATGGAGGGGATCAGTCTGGTAATGATCGAACATCGCTTGCGGGAGCTGTTTCGGGTGGCCAACCGCGTGATGGTGCTGAATTTCGGGCTCAAGCTCCTGGAAGGGGTACCGGAAGAAGTGGTCAAGGACGAGCGGGTAAAGGAGGCGTACTTCGGCTCGGAGGAGGTATTCGGCTATGTTTGAGGCCAGAGGCGTCATGGTGTTCTACGAGAACATGCTGGCCCTGAACAACATCAGCCTGAATTGCGCGCCCGAACGGATCGTGGGTATTTTTGGAGCCAACAGCGCCGGCAAGTCCACCCTCATGTATACCCTGTCCGGAATCATGCTCGATATCCGGAAGAAGGAAGAAATGGCCGGCGGTGAACGGATTACCATCCGAGGTGAAATTCTCTTCGAGGGAAAGAACATCATCGAGGCCAAGGCTTCGGACCGGGCCAAGCGGGGTATTGTGCTCTGTCCGGAGAGGCGAAGGATTTTCCCGGAAAGCTCGGTACTGGAAAACCTGAAAATAGGAGCCTATCTCGCCACGAGCAAACAAGCCAAAGAGACCCTAGAATACGTATTCGGCATCTTTCCGGCCCTGATTCCTTTGAAGAAGCGGCTGGGAGGCTTCCTCAGCGGTGGAGAGCAACAAATGCTGGCCATCGGCCGCGCCCTAATGGCCCAGCCCAGACTGCTGCTCTTGGATGAACCACTATTAGGCCTGAGTCCGGCCATCCAGTATCTCCTGTCTAAAACGATCAAGGAAATCCGGGACCATCGAAAGACGTCGATTATCGTGGCAGAGCAATACGCGCGTCCCATCATGCCGATCATACACTATGGCTACATTCTCGAAAATGGCGCCGCGGTTCTGGAAGGTTCCAGAGAGGAGCTGCTCGATAACCCGGACGTAAAGTCCGCTTATTTCGGCGTTGGATAGAATGCTTGCCTCTATTCACGGATAGTCTTGGAGAGGCGAAGGACTTTTGCACACGGAAACGACATTTACCAGATTCGACGGGATCTGCCAGAAATATCCGCGCCACACGGCTATTGTTTTTCTGGGCACGAAATTCTCGTATGAAAAGCTCGACGATCTGGTCCGGCGGTTCGCCGCCGGTCTGACGCGCCTCGGCGTGGGCAAAGGCGACAGGGTGGTCATTTACCTGTCCAATTGCGTTCAACTCGTCGTCGCGTTTCTGGCAGTGCAGAGGCTGGGCGGCGTGGTCGTTCTCGTTTCACCGATCTACACTTCGCGTGAAATCGATTTCATGATCCGCGACTCGGGGGCGGAGACCATTATTTGCCACGATACGAACTTTGGATACGTTCGAGACATTTTTGAAGGAAGTCCTCTGAAGCATGTGGTAATAACCAATCTGCTCGATTTGCTGCCCTTTTCCAAACGTGCGCTGGCCGCTCTGTTCGATGTTGCGCCCCATGGTAAAGTGCTCCGAGGCCCTGAGATTTCGAGTTTCAAGGATGTGATCGCATCTCCGCCCACACGAGTGGAAACCATTATCGATCCCAGGAAGGATTTGTCCTACATCCTTTACACCGGCGGAACCACCGGTTTCCCGAAGGGAGTGCCCGGCAATCACTGGGGTCATACGTCATACGTGAACGATATCATGGAACATGTGCTCCGAGGGCGCGCGATGGAAGGCGGCGATACCTACATCGCCGTTAACCCGCTGTTTCATATCATGGCCTTGGGACTGTTTATGGCCGTGGGTCTGAACCTCGGAAACACGACAGTGCTCATGCCGGTACCCCAGATCGACGCGATTCTGGAGGCTGTACGGCGCTACAAGGTCCGATGGTTCCTGGGCGTTCCAACTCTGTATCGCATGATCCTGGAAAACGATCGTCTCGATCGCTACGATCTCAAAAGCCTGACATACTGTTATTGCGGTGGAGACGTACTCCCCCGGGAAGTGTACAACCGCTGGAAACAGAAGTTCGGCATACCCATCTACCAGGTATATGGATCCACGGAGGCCGGCCATGTCACCTATAGCCGGATCGACGCAGGCGAGCCCCCGCCCAATTCCATCGGGGCGCCTTTGCCGACCCGGATCTGCAAAGTGGTGGATCCGGAGACTCTGGAGATTCTCCCCCCCGGCCGGCCGGGCGAACTGATCGTAACCTCCCGGCACACATTGAAGGAATACCTGAACAGACCCGAAGAGACTGAAATGTCCTATGTGAATCTCGACGGTGAAGTCTATTACCGCACCGGGGATTTTGTCGAGGAGGGCAAAGACGGGCAAATCTACTACATCGAGCGCTCGGCCGATATACTCAAGCACAAAGGTTATCGCGTGTCCGCTTCCGAAATCGAAGCGGTCCTGCAGGACCACGAGTGCATCATCGGGGCTTGCGTGGTAGGAGTTCCCGACGAAAAGGTGGGCGACCGGGTGAAAGCCATCGTGGTAATGAAAGAAGACGCCAAGGGAGTCGGGGCTCAGGAACTCATGGCGTGGTGTCGACAGCGCCTGGCGCCCTACAAAGTGCCGAGCTACATCGAGTTCCGAGACATGCTTCCCAAATCTAAGGTTGGAAAGCTGTTGCGCCGCGAGATCCGGGAAGAAGAGCGCAGGAAGTTGGAAAAGGAGAAGTTTTCAACCTGAATGCGCCGGTGGACCTTTGAACATGCACGCCTGGCGGAACTTGCTTTTTCCGCTGCTTTTTCTTGTAGTCATGTACCGTGGCGACAGGTGTATTTCCGGAGACGTTTGCGTTGAGAGTACTGCTCATTTCTCCTCTGGCCCGGGCCGGAACCTTTCCCAAATCGAGCTGGATGCCTCTTGGTGTGGGATTTGTCGCGTCCGAGCTCAGAAGAAGAGGTCACGCGGTTTCCGTGTTTGACCGCTTGGCTCTGGCGGGCCGGATCGGACCCGACAAGCCGTCGGTCAACAGGGCCATGCTGGACCGTTACCGCTCTTTCAAACCGGACCTGATCGGTTTCCACACCGTCTCTCCCATGATGTACGATACGGTGGACAGCATCTCTCTGCTGGAGGCGCATTTCCAGGGTCCTATGGTGGCGGGCGGTCATCACGCCACCGCCCTCCCCGAACTCACCCTGAGAAGAATCCCGGCCCTTAAGGCCGTTGTGGAGGGGGAAGGCGAGGTACCTCTGGCCCAGATAGCGGATGGGGACGCTCCGGAGGCCATCCCCGGGGTATGGTGGAGGAAAGAAACGGGTGAAATCGTCCACACGCCTCCGAAGCAAACAGAAGACCTCGACCGTTTTCCCGTTCCCGCACTGGATCTGCTGGATATGAAGTTCTACACCCGGCCAAACCTGACCAAAGTATATGGGCACTACCTTTCTTCCGCATCGGTCATTGGCTCACGGGGGTGTTTGCATCGATGCGATTTCTGCGCGGTCCGGGGGACCCAGGGAAGGGGTGTCCGATTTCACAGCGCCGAGTACGTTGTCGAGTGGATAAAGCGCGTACTCAAGGATTATCCCGTGGAAGGATTCTACTTTCATGACAGCGACTTTCTCATGGACACCAGTCGGACGGAGACCCTGTGCGAGAGCTTTCGCCGGGAAGGCCTTCATAAGAAAATAAAGTGGGCCGTGCAAACCCGGGCGGACCATATCGAACCGGGGATCTTGAAGCAGTTGAAACGGTCCGGTTGCGTGTTGATTGCGCTTGGCGTCGAATCCTCCATTCAGCATCAACTGAAGGCCGTTCACAAAGGAGGATCCGTCGAAGGGAACGAGCGGGCCATCCGTCTGATCAAAGAAGCGGGCATGGCGGTCCTGGCCAACATGCTCATCGGGTTCGAGGGCGAAACGGCGTCCGACATCGAAAGCAAGCTGGATTGGCTGGCGCGCGTTTCTCCCACGTTCTACGCGGTCCGGCATTTGTTGTATTTCCCATCCACATCGCTGTATGAACGGAGAGGCGGAAGGTTCCTTGAAGACAACGAATGGACCGAGGCGAATCTTACCGGATACTATGTGGATTCGGGTTCGAACGCTCCATTGTACGGAACATACAAACGGTTGGAAGCGCAACGGCGGAGGCGTTTCGATCCCTGGCGTCGTCGCATAGCGTTCTTGCGGATGAATTCACCGCGCAATGCAATAAGATATTGGATCGACGGGCACAAGAAGCAAGAACCGGAACGGCTTGCCTGATGGTGTCTTAACTGCCCTCCCGGCCCGCGTCATCTCTACGGCTTGCCCATCAGGACGTTTCGAGTGAATCTTCCGTCGAAACGCTTCTCGATCCTGAAACCGGCGCTCTCGGCTGCGGCTACGGCCCGTTCAAAGTCGTTCGGCGTGACGTGAAACTTGGGTTCGAGAACGAGCATTCTCCCCCCCGATTTGATGGCCTTCCAGAGCTCCAAAAAGAAGCCTGCCTGATCGGGCACTTCATGCGCCATGTAGAGGACGGGGGCAAAATCCACCGACTCGAGGAATCCTTCCACCCCGGGTCCTTCGCCACTGGCAAGGCAAAGCACGATCCTGTCCAAAAGACCCGCTTTACGAGCCCGGCGTTCCACGGCGGAAAGCATTTTGGGCTCGATCTCCACCACGACCACCCGACCTCCGGGACCGACCATCCGGGCCAACGGCAAGGTGAAATAGCCCATGCCACAGCCGGGCTCGAGAACGGTCATGCCTTCTTCAACAAACGGACCCAGCATGGTGTAAGGATTTTCGAGCATTCTCCTCAAGGGGCTTAGGAGCAGGTATCCTGCCCAAAAGGGACAAACATGTCCTGCCATTCGCTGTGGTCTCCACTGTCCGGGTTCCAGTCCTCGGATCCTAATCTTCAGAAACGCAGGCCCCGTCATGGGGCTTGGACCGGCCGGCCGTCATCGTTGTACGCTCGTTGGAATAGGTCTTGTTGTCGCATCCGCACTCCGGATTCCGGTCCGGTGTTGGATTTGAAGATTTTCTCACACGAGGCCTCGGAGGTCAACCGAGTTGTCCTTTGCACGAAGCGATTCCACGATTGAGCTTTCAAACCGATGGAGCCTGTGGCATCATTAAGAGCGCGGAAGAGGTCCGCGGTTCCGGGATCACGGAAAGCCATGGTTGGGGCGCTGTTCGGCGGTTGTGGCGCGTGCAGTCCGACCCGGTCCCGTTTCTAACGATGCATGAAGGATAATGTTGTGGAAGAAAAGCCGACCTATCAGGAACTCGAAGATCGACTCCGTTCGATGGAGAACGTGTTCCAGTCCTACAAACAGATGGCCGAGCCATGGAGAGAAGCCAGAAAACGATTCTACAGTCTTTCCAATCGAACACAGGACGGGATCTACAATTACAACCTGTCGATTCATAAGTATGTATATACGAATCCGTCCTTCATAAAGATGTTCGGACATCCGTGCAAGGATATCGTTACTACGGATTCGGCCTTCGAGAGGATACACCCTGAAGACAGGCACAAGCTGCAGAGGAAGATCGAGGCCTCGATGCTGGGGCAAAAGGAGGGTGACGAAGCCGAATATCGTTGCATTTCTTCGGACGGCTCCATTCGATGGCTCCACGACCGCTGGATCGTGCTACGGAACGAACAAGATGTCCCAACAGCCATAGAAGGTATCGTTCGTGACGTTACCGACATGAAAGACATGATCAGTATTCGGGACTACCTGGAGAGCCTGCTGAACAGCTGCATGGACGCCATCATCGTCACGAACGAAAAAGGAGGCATCACCTTTGCCAACAAAGGGGCCGAGGAGCTGTTCCATCTCGATCGGTCGGATATCATCGGAAGCTTCATAGGGGAAATCATAAGGAATAATGTGGAAGGCCTGCAGAACATTTACCAGTTCCTGCTGAAACAAGCGCCTGTTTCCAACTATGAGTGCGAAGCGAAGCTGTTGAACGGCGCCAAGGTGCCTCTCCTGATATCGAGCGCCTTTCTTCGAGACGGAAAAGGAAAAAGCATGGGCATCATCAGTTACATGAGGGATATATCGGTTCGGAAACAGGCCGAGGAGCACATACGAATGCTCTCCCAGCAGCTCATCCGGTCCCAGGAAGTCGAAAGAAGCAGCATTGCGCGGGACCTTCATGACCATCTGGCCCAGAATCTGTACTCTCTGAACATTCAGCTGGCCGCGTTCATGAAAAGTATAGCGCCCCCTGCCGGCGAGAGCGAGGACCACGCCAAACGTATTATGGACTCGTTGCAGAATATCATGGGCGACGTGCGAAAAATGGTGTTCAACATTCATCCCACGTCCCTGGACACACTGGGACTCACCAATACGATTCACAACCTGTGTAAGAACCTTTCGCAGCTCTACGACCTGGAGATCGACTTCAAAACAGCGGGCATGGAATCCCTCGAACTGAACTTCGATGTGAAGATCGCCATCTACAGGCTGGTTCAAGAGGGCCTGAACAACATTGCCAAGCACGCCCAGGCTGCAAAGGCCACCGTGCGTTTGGTGAATTCTTTCCCCAAGATCATTCTTCGCATCGAAGATAACGGACGGGGCTTCGATGTGGGCTCCATCATGGAAACGGGAACCCGAAACGGCAGCCTCGGCATTTGGAGCATGAAGGAACGGGTGGCCGTGCTGAATGGAGCAATGATCATACGATCGCGGGAGCCGGTAGGCACGCGGATCCTCGTAGAAATTCCCTACGAGCAAGAGAGACCCTATGCAAGCGAATGCGGCGGATAAGAAACAAATTCTTCTCGTGGACGATCACACCCTGTTTCGGGAGGGCCTGAAGGTACTCCTCCGAGAGAACCCAAGATTCTCGGTGGCCGGGGAAGCCGGCACGGTGTTCGAGGCGTGCGAGAGGGTCGAACTGATGAAACCCGATCTGGTGTTGATGGACATCGCCCTGCCCGATAAGAGCGGTATCGAGGGCGTGCGCTTCATCAAAGAAAAACAGCCCTCGACCAAGGTGGTCATGATCAGCATGTATTCCAACATCGATTTTGTGATCAAATCGATCAGGGCAGGGGCCGTCGGTTTCATCGTGAAAGACTCGACGCCGGACATTCTGTTGAAAGCCCTGGCCACGGTTTCCGAAGGTCATTATTACTTTGACCACAAGGTGTTGGATGAAATTGTTCAATTCATGCTCGCACAGGTGGATGAAGAAACTCGTGTGTCGGACGAACGATACGATCGGCTGACGCCCCGCGAGCAGGAGATTATGCGCCTGGTGGCTCAGGGCCTGTCCAGCAAACAGATCGCAAACAAGCTGAACATCAGCCCCAAAACGGTGGAGAATCACAGGGGAAAGCTCATGGAGAAACTCGAGCTGGACAGTGTGATCGATCTGGTGAAGTATGCGGCGGCATTGGGAATCATTGAGATACGTGGATCGCAGGAGTAAGGCCCTATGGGAGAAATTCCGTACCGGCTTCCGAAAACCATGAAAGCGTTCGTGATGAAGCGAATCGGTGAAGTGGGCTTTTTCGAAAAACCGGTGCCCACGCCCGGGCCCAACGATGCGATTATCAAGACAACGGCGGGTTTGGTATGCACCACGGACTGCCACACAGTGAACGGATCCATCGGTGAACGCGCCAATCTGACCATCGGACACGAAGCAGCCGGTATCGTTTGGGCGCTGGGGAGCGAAGTGCGTACTGTCCAGTTGGGTGACCGCGTATCCGTCAACGCCATAACGCCCTGCTACCGTTGTCATGCCTGCCAGAGAGGCGATACGTCGCAATGCGGCGGAGTCCTCAGCGGCTGGAAGTTCTCGAACATCAAGGACGGCACCTTCGCCGAGTACTTTCACGTGAACGACGCCGATGCGAATCTGGCGCCGCTGCCGGACACGGTGAGCGACGAGGCCGCTTGTTACGCCTCGGACATGATGTCCACCGGGTTCATGGGCGCGGAGACGGCTCGTATTCCTATTGGGGGCACGGTGGCCATATTCGCCCAGGGCCCCGTCGGCCTTATGGCCACTGCGGGCGCGCATCTTCTCGGCGCGGGACTGATCATTGCCGTTGACAAGAGGCCGAACCGGCTCGAGCTTTCCAAGTGGTACGGCGCCGACGTCGCGCTGAACTTTACGGAGGTGGATCCTGAAGAAGAAATCATGGACATCACGGACGGCGTCGGTGTGGATGCGTGCATCGAGGCCATCGGTTCCCAGATGGCCTTCGATTCGTGTATACGAGTAACCCGGCCCGGAGGGAACATCGTAAACCTGGGTATCCACAGCGATGGCGACTCCGTGGACATTCCCAGGACCGCCTGGGGCATGGGCATGAAGGAACAGACCATTCGAAGCGTGCTCTGTCCGGGGGGCAAGGAACGCATGCAGCGCATGCTGCGTCTGATCGAGAGGAATCGGGTGGATCCCACCAAACTCACCACCCATCGATTCCATTTCGATCAGTTGGACGTGGCCTTTCAGATGATGGCCACCAAGGAAGACAACATCATCAAACCGCTTATCAGTTTCTAAACCGGCGTTTACGAGATAGTCGTTGAAGGAATCGCCGTTTAACTTGCAGTCATGGCCGCGGCCAACCGATTACAAACCACGCCGGCCGTAGCTTTTCGCGCCCGAGCCGATCGTCCTCGCCAAAGGGAACGTCGCCGCTTCGTGGAGCAGATTGCGCCGCTTTTAAGTCGATTAACGGAATCCTAAACTCGCTACCTGCTTCGGGACCTCCAAAAACGCCGTACCCACTCAGCTCCGGATTGTCCGGATTACCATGCTTTTGCTCGCCTGCCAGAGCTTTCCTACCCATCTGGGAAACAGCCTCTCATAGGTCCTCAAGCAGTCCGGTTGAATCTCTTTAACCGGCGAAACGTCCGGCGCCTATCCGATAAAGGAGAAATGGATCGCACTTCGCCACCACGGCGACGATTAGCCAGAATCTTCAAATAGTATAGAAATGATTAGGTATAGAAAGAATTATGTTTCGCCCTCTTATCCTCGTGACAAGTTGATAATTGGATACTTCAAAAAAGTATACATCCATCAAAACCTAAGGTCTTTTCCGATCTAGAATACATGATTCGCCTTGTTGCCTGGTCCGGACCCGGCTGGTATTTTGAAAATCGTGCATTCGTCATACTTACACTAGTTACATCCAACAAGCTAAAAGGATGAACGCCGTTCGAACCTTGTGTGTCAAAGCATTAGATCGGGAGCGAAAGGAGGTCAAATGATGATCCGTTGATTATCCACTGTCCGAACGAAAACCAGTTGTTGGTTGGGATCGGCGTAAGTCTCAATGATAGCCGCTGGGACGTGTTGGCTATTTCCGGGAGTATGTTTCTTTCGATGAGGAGGAGGTCGGCGCCAAAGACCGTTTTCGCTCGGGCGCCAGGTAGGCATCTTAGCCCTGTTGAAAAAGTCGTAAAACAAAAGGAGGTCGATATGGTATTCAGTCGCACGTGTCCCATGTTTCACGTAAGAAATCGTATCCTCATGGCCGGGGTCATTCCCGCCTTGATTATGTTATCCCTTTCAATCATCGTCCCTGCCGCGGCGGCAAAGGGCAATGTCGTTGTTTCGGGTGATATTGTCACCCTCGGAGAGGAAATATTTTTTGATAAGAATCTATCCCGACCGGCCGGACAGTCCTGCGCGTCCTGTCACGATCCGGGTGTCGGATTCGCCGACCCGGACACTGACCTTCCGGTCTCGAAGGGCGCCGTTCGCACCCGATTCGGAAACCGCAACGCTCAGACCATCGCTTACGCGATGTTTTGCCCCCCGCGTTATTATGATGACATCAACCTGACTGTTGCAATTCCGGAAGGCCAATACAAGGGAGGTTTGTTTTGGGACGGACGCGCGAGCACTCTGGAGGCACAGGCCAAACAACCCTTTCTTAATCCGCTTGAGATGCATAACTGTGACAAGACAATGGTGGTTCAATCTGTTCACAGGTCCCGATACGCCGCCCTTTTCAAGAATATTTTCGGCCGCTCGGTATTCAATTCCGTCGACTTTGCCTACGAATGTATTTCGCAGGCCTTGGCGGCCTATATGCGATCTCCGGAGGTAAGTCCGTTTACGTCCAAATACGATTATGTAAAACGAGGAATGGCTGCATTCACGGATTCCGAGTCGAGAGGGTATCAGCTATTCCAGCCCATGGGAAAAGGGCACTGCGCCAATTGTCATGAAGAAGGAACGATGAAGCTCTTTACCAATTTCGGACACCAGAATCTCGGCACTCCGCGCAATCCCGATCTTCCATATTACAATCTGCCCCGCTCGCTTAATCCGGACGGCGTCAACTATATCGACCGGGGTTTGGGAGACAGTCTGCGTAGTGCGGGATACTCGGAAGAGGAGGCCTCAATGGAAGACGGCAAGTTCAAGATTCCGTGCCTCCGAAATTGCGCGGTTACCCCGCCCTATACGCACAACGGCTACCACCAGACGTTGAGGGAAGTCATCGTTTTCAACAACACCCGGGATCTGCCCGATGCGAATTGGCCTGAGTCGGAAGTGGCGGAAAATGTCCATCGGCATCCGATGGCCATGCCGGGGACTTTGGGACGCCTCGGTTTGACTGACCAGGAGATCGACGATCTCGTCGCATTTCTCCAGACGCTAACGGACGGTTATAGACCGTAGGCTGTTTGTAGAGGGACTTTATTCAATACCGCGATACGTTCGGACCAGGCATGAGACGCCTTCCGTTTCACGCGAATCAACACGTGAAGCGGGAGGCGTCTCATTGTCTCCATTGGCAGTTATGCCAGTGGGTCCAGTCGGCTTTTGACGCTTATGCACATGTTGTTCCGGATGTAGTCGCGTAAGCAACACCATTACGCTGTCCGTTCCTGAGAAATCCAGGGATACGATTCTTTTCTTGGCTGTTGTGTCGCTCTATATCCACATGGCGGTACTCGACAAAGAAAGCGTCATCGGCGGGCATTTTCGTGTGGCGGGGATTAGGAAGACTTCCCGGTCCGATGAGTGACCCCTTCAGATGCTTCACCATAGGGGCCGGTCGTCACCGCCGGCGCCTGTAGTCATCCCGGTCATGATCCCTATCCTTATGATGTCCGTCATAGCCTCCATAATAGCCGTCATGATCTCCATAATAATGGCGCCCGTGGCGATATCCATGGCCGAAATCGTGGTAGTATCCATGGCCGTAACCATATCCGTATCCATGGCCGTAGCCATAATCGTGCGAATAGAAGCAGCCGACGACCGTAAGACTGAGTATGATAAGGAGCGATGCCACTATTGCTTTCCAGGTCATCATAACAATCACCCCTTTCATCATAATATATGCAATAGGCTCAGGTGCGTAACTCGCCCTCAGATGTCACGGCAACCGTCAATCGTTCCCGCCGCCTGACACCCGGTTACCTCAATAGCCCTGGAAGCCGGTTGAACTTGAAACCGGAAGAAAGCCAATCCGTAACGGCATCTCCGATCTTTCCGCCTTCGTCCCGGTAAGGGACGAAGGCTTCTTTCATCCTGTCTACATTTCGTCGCGGGAGTCCGGAAATCGGTAAACCAACCAATCCAGGGACTTCACGCAACGATCTTCAGTTCAATATCCCCCAACGGCAGTGGCCACTTCGTCCTGTGCTGATCCCGGAAGATTCCGGATCAAACAGGCGGTCTGGGGGTTCGTCACCTCACGGCGGACAAAAATATCCGTGGGAGACACTTTCTTGTTGTAATAAGCCTCATTCAGAGAATCTCGTGTCGCAATTACTGCGCCGTCCAGTGCGATGCCGCCGTATAAGCCCCTCGAACGGGAAAAGCTCACGATGTCCGCACTGAGGTTGGCTGTGGCCGCTTCAGCACCCATGCCGATCGGGCCTGCCGCAAGGCCGGCGTCCACGCCAAGCTTAACACTGTTTCCCAAAAGTGCATTCTTGCCTCGCTCCGTCATGGCCAAAAGAACCAGTTCGGAAGACTTCCCGCCGATCTGAAGACCAAAACTTGCTCCACCAATGCGATAAAAAGCGGGAGCGCTCCACTGGCCGTCCTTGTCATCACGGACCATGGCTACCGCACTTCCTCCCGAAGCGCCGACCATGAATGCGCCCTCCAGAAACTGCGGAGCGATGACCACGGCCTTCGCCTGCTTGAGAAGATCCCTGAAAGCTCCCATCTTTGAGTCACTCATAAAGTTGTCCATCGTCATACATGCTTTTTCAACCAATTGACTGGCGCTCTGCGCGTCATTCGCACGTACGGGAACTGCCTGAGACATAATCAACGTCACAGACAACAATACTCCCAACAGCAAAGGCCACGCATGACCACGCCGAGTTCTACATTTATTCGCATCCATTGCTATCTCCTTCTGTATGCATCCAAACGCCCTGGATCATATCCGTTCGATCGGATATGCAACCAGGCCTTCTAACAAAACGTTAAGCATCGGCGGATTCGAGTCAAGTTTAACAACCCCGGCGTGCTTAGCAGCCCGTTGAAAAAGCCGGGTTGTTACAGGCCGTTGAAAAACGATGAGATGCAATCTGCTGCCGGGTCCCCGAGCGAGGCAAGAAACTTCGGGCGGCCGCCGTCATCAGGAGAAAGGGACGTTCCGAAGCGGGCGGGTCAGGATTGAAGTCGGCTTTGAAATAGGAATCCTCGTCGCATGCCAGGTTCCTCTCCTGGTGGGCCTGCCGCGGACCCACGTCCTTGCAAGGAGTCACGAGGAAGTAGACCTGCCATGCGCCGGACGGTACATCCGGAATCAGGAGATCGGGCGGGCCGCCTCCTCGACTGCCGGTTGTACGCTCGTCTTCCAGGCGATCAGCCCGTCCTGAGGATAATGCGCGACAAAGAACACCGGATCTGCAGGCGCGCCCTGTAAGATGGAGAGGCTTGCCGACAGGTGAAGAGGCTCGCTGGTGAAGAGGATCGGATGAGGCATTGAATTGAGCAGAAAGGTAAGATTGGCAAGGATGGTGAATTTGGCGGGTGGTCCGGGGCTATACCGCAGCTTGTGTCTGATCCGAATCCCATAACCTTCCCTTCTCCACCCCAAACATCCGGACATATACTCCCTCGCCCTCTGTCAAGGATCCTGAGCTTGTCGAAGGGGAAGAGGTCAGGGGCTTGCCCGGCATTTTGCCCGGCGTAGCCTAGCGAAGCGGGGAGCGCAGCGAAGCCTGTGTGAGGGCCTGTTGCTCAATTATTGAGCAACAGGGGTTCGGCAATTGCTCAATTTCTGAGCAATCTCCATGTATCCACCTTGGCCCGAAATGGAAGAATCCAAGTGACATGAATCTGTTATTGCAATTGGCACAAAAGCTGCATATAATTTTGTAATGCAGATATGCGCATCATTCCGCTCCAGTGCAGTTAGCGTATTTTTTTGGATCGGGAGCGAAATGGGAGCGTACCGGGCTGTTGGCAGCCGACTCCAACAATGATCAAAAAGAGACCTTTACAAAAATCAGGGGGCAGACGTGGCCCTTTTGATCAGAGAATAATAGCATGAACGACGGCCGGTCTGTAGGGGCGGTTCACGAACCGCCCTTGGAACGGAAATCGATGCAACATAACCGCCGATCCATCCGATTGCACGGATACGATTATTCACAGGCCGGGGTCTATTTCGTGACCATTTGCGCCTGGGACCGGGAATGTCTGTTCGGGGACGCCGTGAACGGAAAAACGACGTTGAACCAGTTCGGCGAAACGGTTGCCGAGTCGTGGGAATGGTTGGCGACGAAACACGGTTACGTGGAATTGGACGAACGGATGATCATGCCCAATCATTTGCATGGCATTATCGTTATTGCCGACGTTGTTAAGGGCGGTCGCGCCACGGCATAGCACAGCGAAGCCTGGTCGCGAACCGCCCCTACAAAACAACGCAAACCCATCGGTCGTTTGGTCGGCGCATTCAAAGCGGTATCTACAAAACGCATCAACCATCTGCGCGACACCCCCGGCATCAAGATATGGCAGCGCAATTATTACGAACACATCATCCGCAATGACGAGGAACTGAACCGCATCCGGGAATACATCGCCAATAACCCTGCACAACGGGAAATGGATCGGGAAAATCCGGCTCTTGTCTTAGGGACTGGATTAAAACCTGCCCCGGAATGGGTCTGACGATGGAACATTATTTCCGACACGCATTCGTCCGACATAAGTCAACAATGAAACAACGTCCGTTTAGGCCCTACGAAAAGGGGGAAGAAAAGCCAAAGAACGGTGGAAATAGGTAAGCTATCCCCGCATTACAAATAGCATGCTTCTAATGGTCAGGCGCGACATGAAACAACACACTGCCATGGGGAGCCGAGCCTTACCCCTGTGTCAGGAAAAGACTCGGCAAAAGCCAAGAGCGGGCCTGATACCCTTTTGTAGTGGGTTCGATTGACGTCCCTAACGCAACTTGACGCGTCCTTTGGGAGAACAAAAATGAAATGTCCATCCTGTCAAACAGACAATCCTCCAACCAGGAAATTCTGCCGTGATTGTGGAGCAAAGCTCCTGCTTATTTGCTCGGAATGCGGCGCCGAAAACCTCCCCGGCGACAAGTTCTGCGGCGAGTGCGGACAGGCCCTGGAGAAGCCAAAAGAAGCTTTGCAGGTCGACTACCGGGCCCCTCGATCCTAGACACCGAAACATCTGGCGGAGAAGATCCTCACGTCGAAAAGCGCTATGGAGGGGGAGCGGAAGCTGGTCACCGTTCTCTTCGCGGATGTGGCCAATTTCACCGCCATGTCCGAAAAGCTGGACCCTGAAGACGTCCACCGGATCATGGACGGGTGCTTCAAAATCCTGATGGATGAGGTCCACAAGTATGAGGGGACCATCAATCAGTTTACCGGAGACGGGGTGATGGCGCTTTTCGGGGCCCCGGTGGCGCACGAGGACCATGCCGGCCGGGCCTGTCACGCAGCTCTTTCCATACAGAAGGCTATGGAAGAATACGGAAAGAGGGTCGCGAAAGAGTACGGGGTCACGTTCAAGATGCGCATGGGCCTCAACTCAGGGACAGTGATCGTGGGCGCCATCGGAGACGACCTCCGCATGGACTACACCGCCGATGGGGACACGACAAACCTCGCTTCCCGCATGGAGAGTCTGGCTGAGCCCGGGACCGTCCTTGTCTCCAATAACACCTACCGTTTCGTTAAGGATTACTTCAACTTGAGAACCCTTGGCAAGGTGGAGGTAAAGGGGAAGGCCGAGCCCCAGGAGGTATTTGAGCTGATCAAAGTCGGTGGCGGCAACGAGGATCGAGGCGGCTGCGGCAAGGGGGTTGACGAAGTTCGTGGGCCGGGAAAATTCCATGGCCGCCCTTATGGAGGCGTACGAGAAGGCGCGGAACGGCTCGGGTCAAGTGGTGGGGATCGTGGGGGAGGCGGGGGTCGGCAAGTCCAGGCTTTTTTGGGAATTCAGGAACCGGCTTTCCCGAGAAGAATCAACTTATCTGGAAGGCCGCTGCATCCACTTCGGCGGAACCATGCCTTACCTGCCTGTCCTCGAGATATTGAGGTCCTATTTTGGCGTTGAGGAGGGCGAGCGCGAAACAACCATCGGGGAGCGGGTGACAGAAAAGATTACGCAGCTCGATGAAAAGCTCACGGATGAACTGCCCCCGCTCTTGGATCTTATGTCGCTCAAGGTGGAGGATGAAAGCTATCTCCAACTCGAACCGAAACGGAGAAAGAGAGAGATTTTCGAGGGACTCAGAAACCTGTTGATCAGAACCAGTAAGAACAAGGTCCTTATCCTGGCCATTGAGGACCTCCATTGGATCGACCAAACAACGGAGGATTTCCTGGAATATTTCATCGGCGGGATAGCCAACTCAAAAGTCATGCTGATCCTGCTTCACCGTCCCGAATGCACCCACCGATTGGGGAGCAGGTCATAAGCGCTAACTTAAGAACTGTTTACTATGTTACTTTGCTTTTGCAGTTGCACTTGCTGTAGCAGTCGTTTTCTGGGCGATTCTCTTAAATAAATCGATATCTTGCTCCAGCCGGTGATGGATTCACCCAAGCTTAGT
>JACQYL010000108.1 GCA_016208165.1 Deltaproteobacteria bacterium | reverse complement strand
CGTATTGGCGCCGCACCTGCTCCGAGTGAGACGGGAAGTCGAGCGATTGGAGGGTTTCGAGGTTCTTCATGGATACCATCTCGTCAAATGAAGAAAGCTTCGGTTTCGAACTGACGGAATCGTCCACGCACACCACCGGGAGCCCCGCCTCGTTGGCAAAGTCGATACTCGCCGTGTACTCGTACGGTAACTCGATTTGGCGGACGATGCCTTCGATACAGCCCTTTTCCAGTAATTGGCTCAGGCTCTTGCCGTGCGAAGAGGCTAGATCGCGAAGGTTGAGATGGAGGGCGCCTAGAAGCTCTCTGCCGCGCTTCCTTCGAAACATCAGCGCCAGGGGACTCATTTCCACGGAGATCAGTTTGGGATTCAGATCAGGCAACAACCGGGACAAACGAGCCCGTCCAGAGGGATCCCGATGCACCACTCCCAAAAGCACCAGATGGACGGGTCCTTTGTGTATTTGATTTTTCAACTATCGAACAGAAAAATATGTAGATGACGATCGTGTTCCAATCTCCCTGTCGAACGCGCTCAAAATCGTGGTGCCCGGCGATAGGGTTCCGGATCGTCTCGGGTAGTCCCCATTTCCTGGCCACTTCCCCTCCGACCTGGGCATGGTCCATGCCCAGCACTTCGCGCTCGGCCTCCACGAACGAGTAGTTCTCTTCTTCCACCAGGTTTAAGATCTCGACGAAACGATCGCGAACCAACGAACTCAAAACCACTTTGCCAATATCGTGAAGGAGTCCGGCGGTGAAAAGGATGGACGCGCCTGTTCTCTCTTTCTTTCCCCCCAGAATTTGAGATAAGAGCGCGCACGAAATGGAGTGTCGCAGCATTCCCCTGCCCTCCACACGATATCCGGGGATGCCCTGATTGTAGTAGGTCAAGGATCCGCTGATCATCGCCAGTTCCAGCACCGTCTGGTGTCCCATGAGCGAGACGGCCTGTTCGAGGGAAGTGACCTTTCGCACGAACCCAAAGTAAGCGGAGTTGCACATTCTCAAAAGATTGGCGGTTATCGACTGGTCGTATTTAATGACATCAACGATATCCGGAAGCGATCTATCCGGATCACCGAGGATTTCGACAACACGCCGCGACGTCTCGGAAAACGGCGGAAGCGTTTCGATGGAATACAATATGTCGCCTTCGAGCATGGATTTCACCGGTGCAAGAATTTACACAGAGTATAAAGCAGGAGAACCTTTCAAAACAAACGCTTTGGCTCTTTCCTTTCCTGGGATTCCCAATGAACTCAAGACATCCTGCAACTGCAGCTAATCCTTTTCGAACGCGCCCATCGCCGGCTCTTTTATAGCTCCAAAGACCATCAATGTACGAACGATGCTCAGGACCTGCGGTGAAATCAGTGGCGACGGACCGGATGCCTCCTCAGCAAGAAAGGCCTTCTCAAACTCGGATCCGTACACGATGGGTACGTCCTGTTCCTTTCCCAAGTCCAAAGTCTCCATGTGTATGGGTTTATCCTCGATTTTGCTCGTCCGTCCGGATTTCCCGGCAGATAACAATCCCGAGCGCGACAGTCCATCGAGCGTCCTTCGGCCCAGCGCCACGATCAGCCTCGGATCGAACGATCCCAGCATGCGAAACGTGTGTTCCTTGACGCATGCGGGAATCGCGCCCGGGACCATTTCCGGGGCCGCGGCTTTGCAGTGGGCCAGAGGCATGATCACCGCGTGTTTTCCTAATAGGCCGGCGAAGTCCGCGTATCCCAGTTCCAGGAGGGTCGATTTGTCCAGGAGGCGTTTCGTTAACCTCGCCAGGCCGGTCCACTGTCGGTGTACTGTGCCTTCCGAGTCTCCTTCCGCTTTGGGCTCGTAGTAAATGAAATCTTCTTCCTCGCCCTTTCCCTCGGAAGACCGGATCTCTACGTGCCCGAACGTGTGCACCCGTCGGCCCTTTACCGGAAGCTCGAATTCTCCCAAACGAGAGGCGAAACGGCGGGTGTAAAAACTGTGGTACGATGCGAAGTCATGGCTCAAGGTGGGAACATCCGGTTCCTCTCTCCGAAACGGCGCCGAGTCCACCAAAAAGAGCAGAGGTATCCGCCTGCGGCCGCACAGAACGGGTATGTTTTCCGGATCCAGACCGGTCCAGGGCTCCGGCAGCTGAAAATCGGACTTCAGCCGAATCCCCCCTGCTTCAAACTGGCTGCGAACCAATGCCGAGCAGGAATTGGTCTGTTTCTTTAAAGCCTCCATCATGATGGGGCATCTCCACATGAGCTTCATAATCGATCTTCCTTGCTCGCCGGACGGAACGGGCTCCATGGTGCGACACCCGGCTCAGACCATGCCAAGGGCGGCTCCCTTTGGCAGGATGCCGCCCAAGTAGTTGTTTGAGCCGTAATCGGGAAACCCGCTCATGCGGTCTTTATGAAAAGTTCCTCCAAAAGCATTCTGTTCGTATCGGACAGTTTTTCGAACTCGACACTGATCCCTACCGTTTGGGGATTCACATTGACACGAGTCATGATGCAGGGGATGTGAATCGGATTCGGCATCATCGCGTGTTGTATATAGAGATCGATCTCGGGCAGACCACTTTCGGCATCCCACTCGGGTATCTTTGCCGGCTGGCGGCATTCCATGTAGAGGCCTCCCACGCTGATGTCCCGTGCAATGGCGGTGTTCAGCTCGTCGCTTCCCCTCCGTTTCCAGTTGACGGGAAGCAACAGTTTTCGGCGTGCGAATTTTCGCTTTTCGTCCTTGGCGTCCATGATCCAGGCTACGCCATGGTCATCCAGATAGTCGGTGATGATTTTAAGTATCAGCGAAGCAAGCGATCTTCGCTCTTTCCGGGCGATTCTTTCCAGGGCTTCTCGAATTCCCACAGGCATCCGGAAGGAATATACAGGATCGTAAGGCACGGCGCTCTCCCTCCCCGTCACTCCGTTCAGTCTCGATGTCGCTATATCCTTAATACCATAATAACATATATATGATTGTCATAAGTTGCATGACAAATCAAGAAAAAAGGAATCGTTGTTTTCTTCCGAACTGATTTGAATTCAGACCCGCGCTCGAATGAGGAGAAAGCAAACGAAAAAGATCATCGGCCGCTACCTCAAATCGTATCGAACCGATCCGGAGCGAAAAAAAACAATCCACAAAACGGATTGCTTGCGGGGAAGGCTTGAAAATTGAAGGCGTAGATCTTATAGAAAATAAAGGGTGAGTCTGCTCGGCCAACAGTTCCGGCGGTATGAGGAAGGCGCTAGCGATTTTGTTGGGAGGTACGTTCGCTCTTCGCGTGAAAACCCCGGGTGTTGGACCGGTTTCGGATCAGCGGCGGCCGGCGGGGGCTCTACGAGCATGTGAAACGACCGCAATTGGGAGTAAACCTTCCTTGGGCAGGGGCGTTCTAAAGGTCAAGACAAAAATCGTATAGGGAGATATGCGTTATGCAAACTGTTTCAATTCCTCGTGATCGAAGTCAGGTTCTGGTAAACGATTTCGTGCGCAGCGTTTACAACTGGATGGCTCTGGGACTCGGACTCACGGGCATCGTCGCTTTTTACGTAGCCCACAGCGAGCCGTTGTTGAAATTCATCTTTGGCAATCAGCTGATGTTCTGGGGATTGATCATCGGTGAACTGGTGCTCGTCTTCAGCATAAGCGGTCGGATAACGAAGATGAGCGCCCAGACCGCCACGGGCCTGTTCTTGCTCTACTCTGCACTGAACGGAGCCACGCTTTCTTTCATCTTTATCGTTTACTCGGGCGCATCCGTTGCCCGCGTGTTCTTCATTACCGCAGGTACGTTTGCCGTGTGTAGTGTGTATGGTATGACCACCAAACGCGACCTGACCTCTGTGGGCGGTTTCCTTTTCATGGGGCTGGTGGGAATTATCATTGCTTCTCTGGTCAATCTGTTCATCAAGTCCAGCGCCATGACCATGATCATCAGTTACATCGGCGTTATCGTGTTTGTCGGACTCACCGCATACGATACCCAGCGCATCAAGGAAATGGCCCTCTCCAGACCGGCGGGGTTGGCGTCGGACGCACAACGAAAAGGAGCCATCCTGGGAGCCCTTTCGCTGTATCTGGACTTTATCAACCTCTTCCTGATGATGCTTCGCATATTCGGAGGATCCAGAGACTAGCGCTCCGAATCTACACGGTTTAACCAGGCCGCCCAACCGGTTCCCCCGGGGGTGGCCTTTTTCTTTCCTGAGCTGCCGTTTTTTGCTCCTTCAGCACCAAAGTTTGTCCTGTTTGGGAAAAGGCTCAGGTTTCGACCGACCCCTGTTTCCGATTTAGCCTAATAATATCAATCTATTATCGAATACTGGTACATATGGCACGGACCTTGCTTTCATACATAGCCATACAACATAATCTTTAAGGAGGATACAAAATGTTAAAGAAACTGGCAGGAAAGAAAGAAAAGGGTTTTACACTGGTTGAATTGATGATCGTGGTAGCCATCATCGGTATCCTGGCCGCCATCGCCGTCCCCCAGTACATGGGATACAGGGAAAAAGCGTATTGCGCCCGGGTTGAATCCGCGGTTCGCAACTATGTGAGCGCGCAGGAAGCCTACTTCGCAACCAACGACGCGTACGCCAGCGGTGAGAGCGACCTCGTCACTTCCGGTTATCGCCCGACCCAGGGCGCGACGGTCAGCGGCGATCCGAGCAGCACGGTCACCGGTACTTCCTCCAACTGTTCTCAGGGTACATTCTCCTACGACACGTCCGGCTTCCACTGGTAAAATCAACAGGACCGCATAACACTCTACCGACAAAGAGGAGCCCCGAGGGGCTCTTCTCTTTTTTTGCTCTTCCGTCCGGAGCCGAGGTACCGACATCCGTTCACCCATTAGGACATTCTCCAAGACGCTCCGGGCTTCAGACGCTTCCGCCTCACACCGTCCCATTCATGCGGCGATGACGGCCTCCCCGGTGCATGCCAAAGCGTCGATGCCCGGAAGGTTTCCTCCTCATCGATGTGGACCTGTCATTCGTTGTGAGACTTTGTCATTTTTCGACGTCGCCTATCATATTTTGTATGCTTTATGCCAAAATTTGTCACGGTAAGGCGCTCGGAACGGACATTCAAAAATGGGAAATAATATTTTAATGCAGCAATATCCAATAGTTATATATTGACCACAAACTTGGCATACGCCTTGCTTTCATTCACCTCAAAATCGAAAAATCCTTAAGGAGGGCAAAACATGTTAAAGAAATTGGCAAGCAAGAGAGAAAAAGGTTTTACACTGGTTGAATTGATGATCGTGGTAGCCATCATCGGTATCCTGGCCGCCATCGCCGTCCCCCAGTACATGGGATACAGGGAAAAAGCGTATTGCGCCCGGGTTGAATCCGCGGTTCGCAACTATGTGAGCGCCCAGGAAGCCTACTTCGCAACCAACGACGCGTACGCCAGCGGCGAGAGCGACCTCGTGACTTCCGGTTATCGCCCGACCCAGGGCGCGACGGTCAGCGGCGATCCGAGCAGCACGGTCACCGGTACTTCCTCCAACTGCTCTCAGGGTACGTTCTCCTACGACACGTCCGGTTTCCACTGGTAAAATCGAGCAGGCCGCATCACACTCTACCAAGTGCCGCGGAAAAGAAGGGGCCCTCAAAAGGGGCCCCTTCTTTTTTTGTTTTTCCCGTCTCGGGATCGGCGCAGGCCTGCGATCATCAGTCGTGGGTGAAGCCGGGGCGAGTGAAGGAAAGAAGAGCCTGCGCTCGTACGAGACTACTGAGGATACAATGGTGCGGGTGATCGGACGGCGATCATTCGGGCGGCATCATGGATGTTCCCGGATTTCGGGCAGGGGCTGAACGATTCGACCCCGGCGGGTCTCCAAGCGGCTCGCGCTCGAACCGCCGTGTCGGTCGATTACTACAGCGGAAGTTTGTTGAGAGGCTCGTGGCACAGCGGGCAGGAAAGCAGCAACAAAATGTCATCCTCCTGCTCCGCGATGCTCTTCTTATCTCCGAAACCGGCGGATTGGCAGAACATGCACTTATACATCAAATAGGTCTTTGTCTTGGCGTAACAATAGGCGCAAACGTACCCGATGATGTCAACGAAATAGCCGGTCTCTTTGTTGACCGGGGCGCCGCACAGCCCACATACCTCCAGGCTGTATCGTATTTCAGTCTCTGACAGTTTGGCTCTAAGGATATCTTCGTCCAACATCTCAGATTCTCCCATCCGTGTTCGGATTCCTGCGCGCCGGCGGACTCTTCCACTCCCGAGATCGCGAGATCCGCTCCGGCAAGGCCACGATCTTAAGTACAATTCTATCGTTTTGGCGGGTGAATGATCCGGTAGGGGTCACCTACTTACTCTCTATATCGGCACGGAGTTCAAAAGGTTTAGTGCTTTCTTCGAGCATCCGCATCGATTGTCATCGATAAGTGACCATGCATACCTCACGGAAATAAGAATATTCGGTCATCCGCTGCGCCAGAGCGGAAGGGGCCAGGGAAAGGCTCTTTATTCGATGCGTAATCGCACATCCAATGCCAGCGCGCCTTTAGCGAATACGCGGAGCGGATTGATATCCAGCTCTCGTATTTGCGGAAAATCCGCCATTAGCAGGGACACTCTCTGAATTATATGGACAAAGGAATCCACATCGCCTTCGGATTGCCCGCGTATTCCCTGCAGAAGCTTATGCGCCTTGAGCAGCTTCAAGCGATCCCGGATAGCCCTTTTTGAAGCGGGACAGAGAAGATTGGCCGTGTCTCGGAACAGTTCAATGAAGATTCCGCCAAGACCGAAAATGATAATCGGACCAAAGGACGCGTCATGCTTGCCACCGATAAAAAGATCGTGTCCGCCGCCGGCCATCGGTTGAATCCGGACCCCTTCGAACGAGGCATCAGGTTTGTGGCGGAAAAGATTCGAACGAATCGAAACAAAGGCCTCCTTCACCTGTTGTTCGTCAGCTAGCCCGACTATAACCCCTTCTACATCCGATTTATGAAGGGCGTCTTTTGAAATGACTTTCATGACGACCGGGTACCCGACCTTCTCAGCCAGTGCAACCGCTTCAACTTGACCGCGCGCGCTGTAGGATGCCACGGTCGGGATGCCGTAATGGGCCAGCAATTCAAGGGCTTCTTCACCCGTGGAACCGCCATGCTTCCTCACCCATTGTCGGGCGGCGTCGCTTTCGATGTCCGTTGGTCGTTCAGCCGCCGGTCGAGGGGCGCTTGCATGCAAATGATATTTCATTTGAAGGGACATCGCCCGCACAAGTTCTTCCGGACTGTTAAAGATAGGGACATTGATGGCTTGTTTGAAATTGGACAGGCCCGGGCTGGCAAGACAACTGCCCAAGGGTTTGCCGGAAGATAGAATCGTACCCCATGCTTCTGTCGACAGATCCGTCCGAAAAAGTGTGCGGAACACGCTCTCACCCGGGGGGAAACGGGGCGTAAAGCTCACATAGAAAGCGCCGTCAACCTGGTCGGAATGCATGACACTGCAGATGACATGGGCAATCAGCCTTGGATCGTAAATATCACCCATATCCAAAGGATTGGAAAAACGAATAACGCCTGCATTGCTGTAGCTTTGGAGACCCCGGTAAAATGCTTCACCGGGATCCGCAAAAGCAAATCCCGCTTTTTCGCACAGATCCGCCATCATCACCGAAACTCCACCGGCGGGGCTCATGACCATGATGCGGTTGCCCTTTAAGGGCGGCAGCTGAAACGCCTTGGCTATCGCCAGGAAATCATAAAAATGATGAATGCGGATGATCCCGGATTGCTCGAAAACGGATTCGATGATGTCATCATCATTGCTTATGGCGGCTGTATGGCTCATGGCTGCCTTGCTTCCGGAGTCGGTGGTATTGGCTTTATAGATGACGATGGGCTTATGGATTTTCCGGGCGGCTCTTACGAGCCCCAGACCATCGCTGATACTTTCCAAGTACATGAAAATAATAGTGGTCTCGGCGTCCTGTCCGAAATAGGTCAAAAAATCGACTTCATTCAGATCCAGCTTGTTGCCGATACTGGCAAATTTGGCCATGCCGAGATTTTCGTCTTTCAGAAAATTAATGATCATCAATCCGATACCGCCGCTCTGCGATATGATGGAGATCCCTCCGCGCGGCGGTTTGATCAAAGGAGCAAAGGGAAAGCACAACCCGTTGGAGGTATTGGCCACTGTTAAACCGTTGGGACCGACGAAGCGAATGCCGTACTCCCGCGCCTTCTGAAGCGCCAATTCGGCCAGAGAATGGCCTTGATCACCGAATTCATTGAATCCTCCGCTGGGAATCGCCATGCGTTTGACGCCTATTTTGCCGCACCGTTCGATCATTTCGGGGACGAATTTGGCCGGGATCAACGCGTAGACCAAATCCGGCGCTTCCGGAAGGCCTTCGATTTCTTTGTACATGCGAATGCCGTCCACATACGTATCCTCACTCCGGGGATTGACGCCGAAAATGCGTCCTCGATACCCCCAGCGCAGCATGTTTTCCAACGTCAGTCTTGGGATGTTATTCGGCTTCGACGAAAGACCGATGATGGCTATCGATGCCGGATTGAAGACTTTATCCATCGTTTTCCCCGTTTACCTTTGTTTAAGAGTTATGGTGGCAGAATAGATCACAAAGTGAGTTAAAGCAACAACTTACGATTATATAAAAAGCAAGACCCCTCCGGCGGTCACACCAAGCACGAGAACAACCGGAAATTCGGACCAGATGCAGGGAAGCCGATCCTTTTGCGACATGAAGTCGCGCTTCAACAGAAGCAGGCGCGGCGGATTCGTATCGGCTCCGCTGCGGCGGCCGGGGATAGGCGCGGTCCCACGCAACGAAGAAAGGAGGAGGAATAGGCGCCGCCAAAAGAGAGGTCTTGACATGACGCAGTGGCGAAGCGGTATATAGAAGATCGATATCGCAGCCCTGAAGCCTTTTCCGGTCGTCGGAATCGGCCGGACAGGTGGAAGTGACATCCGTTGCGGGTGGCCGATTTATATCGACCATTCGCAATAGGAGCGAGCCGAGTTTTTTCTCTTTGCGGCCGTGGCGCAGCGTACCTTCCGGACTCTACAGAAGCTTCCTCTTGCGAAGGGCTTCGCGCGTTCCGGATTGGCCGGAGAGTCCGCACTGAAATAAATGTATTCGAAGCGCTCAAACGCGGGCCTCGATCGATCCGATCGAGTTGATTGAGGTTCCCTCTGTGGGCCGTTCTTAACGACAACATACACCGGGTTGGACGGAGCGAAGGCTGTGCCTTATAACGGGTCCCAACGAATGTAAGCTTGTTACGCCCTGTTTACTCGCCCCACCTTGTGCAATAGAGCAAGGTTAAGGGTTCTCCGATGCCATCCTTCTATCAAACATCCTGACATACAGTACTGTCGCGCTTCATCACGGATTCATTCTGCGTTGGCAAAAGGGCGGATCCTTGGCGGCAAGGGCACGAGTATCCCGTTCGACCTCGTGCACCGAGGTCCCCGGAGCAAATCGGGAGCCGCATGGACGCCCTACGGGAGTGCCGGATGCTCGAAGTCAACAATATCGAAGTCGTCTATAACGACGTTATTTTAGTGTTGAAAGGCATTTCGCTGCAGGTGCCTCCGCAAGGGATAGTGGCTCTTCTGGGCGCCAATGGAGCGGGCAAGACAACGACCCTCAAGGCCGTTTCCGGCGTTCTGAGTCTTCAGTCCGGCCGGTTGGAAGCCGGGTCTATTTCCTTCAAGCAGAAGTTCATACACGGCCTGGACCCGGACGTCATCGTCCGCATGGGAGTCAGCATGGTGCCGGAAGGACGGCGCATCTTCGACGAGTTGACGGTTCTCGAGAACCTGGTGATAGGCTCTTACACACGCTCGAATCGAGAGCATGCCAAGGCGGACCTCGAGGCGGTGTTTCACTACTTCCCGGTGCTCGAGGATCGCGCCCATCAACGATCCGTATACCTCTCGGGCGGCGAGCAACAAATGCTCGCGGTGGGCCGGGCGTTCATGTCATCCCCGGAACTCATCATGCTGGATGAACCCTCCCTGGGACTGGCGCCCCTGTTGGTGCAAAGCATATTCAAGATTCTCAAGCGCATCAATCGGGAACGGAACGCCGCTCTTCTACTGGTGGAGCAAAACGCAAGACTGGCGCTCAAATTCTCATCATACGGCTACATCATGGAAAACGGCAAAATCGTTCTCGACGGACCGTGCGAACTGCTCATGGAGAACGAAGATGTGAAAGAGTTCTACCTGGGAGTGGCCGAGGACGCCGGCCGCAAAAGTTACGCCGATGTGAAACACTACAAGCGCCGGAAGCGTTGGTTGTCTTAGAGGGAGAGGCATGGCTCAACTCGAGATCAGAGACGTAAGCCTCAACTTCGGCGGCATTGTGGCCTTGCAGGAAGTCAACCTCGAGGTGGCCGAGGGAGCCGTTCACGCCATCATCGGTCCCAACGGTGCGGGCAAGACCTCCTGCTTTAACGTCATCAGCGGCGTCTACCGCCCTTCTCGGGGCGAGGTCGTGTTCGAAGGAAAACGGCTTACCGGACTGAAGCCGCACCGGGTGGCCGCCCGGGGAGTGGCCCGCACGTTTCAAAACATCGAGCTGTTCAAGAACATGACTGTGATCGAGAACCTGCTTTTGGGGCGTCACGTGCTTATGCGCACCGGGGTGGTGGCCGGGGCCTTGTTTTTCGGAGGGGCATTGCGTGATGAGGTCGAGCATCGCTTGCGCATCGAAGAGATCATCGACTTCCTCGAGATCGAAAAAGTCCGAAAAAAACCGGTGGGAGCCCTTCCTTACGGCATACAGAAACGCGTGGAACTGGGTCGAGCCCTGGCCATGAAGCCCAGGATCCTGCTTCTGGACGAACCCGTGGCCGGCATGAACGTCGAAGAGACCGAAGACATCGCCCGCTTCATACTGGACATCAGGGACGAACTCGGGGTCACCATCCTGATGGTCGAGCACGATATGGGCGTTGTAATGGACATCGCCGACAGAGTGACGGTTCTGGATTTTGGCGTCAAGATCGCCGAAGGGACGCCTGACGAAGTTCAAGCCGATCCCGCCGTCATTGAAGCGTATTTGGGCAAAGAGGACGAGTTATGGGGCTGAACCGTAGCGTGCGGGATATGACCATACCCAAGCTCTTCAAACTCAACGTGGCCCGTTACGGAAACCGCGTGGCCTTGCGCGAGAAGGATCTCGGTATCTGGCAGCGGATATCCTGGAACGCCTACTGGAATCATGTGCGCGATTTTGCCCTGGGGCTGAAGGAGTTGGGGATCGAGCAAAACCAGGACAAGGTATCCATACTCGGGGACAATTGTCCGGAATGGCTCTACGCGGACCTGGCCGCTCAATCATCGAGGGCCTTCGCCGTGGGCGTTTATCCCACCAACGTGGCCCAGCAGGTCAAATACGTGCTGGACAACTCCGAATCGAGTTTCGTGGTTTGCAAGGACCAGGAACAAGTAGACAAGGTGCTGGAAATTAAAGACGATCTCCCCCGGCTCAAGCGAATCATTGTTATCGATATGAAGGGCCTCCGAAGATACACGGATCCCATGATCATCAGCTTTGAGGACGTCGAGGGCCTCGGTCGGACCCGGCACGAAGCCGATCCCGACGAATTCGATTCCATGGTCGAGGCCACCCGTCCGGACGACGTCGCCATCATGGTCTACACATCGGGCACCACGGGCGTACCCAAAGGCGCCATGATCACTCACCGTAACATGCTCTCCATGATCGAGGGCCTTTCTTCCGTATTGAAGTTCGATGAAACCGACAGTTTTGTTTCCGCCCTGCCTCTCTGCCATATTGCCGAGCGCAGCTTTTCCATGATCTACCCCATGTTCGCGGGATGCACGGTGAATTTCGCCGAAAGCGTGCAAACCCTCCAGGAGGACCTCCGGGACATCTCGCCCACCGCCTTTCTCACGGTTCCCCGAATCTGGGAAAAAATGCATACGAGTATTCATATCAGAATTAAAGACGCCGTGTTCCTGAAGCGTTGGGTATTCAACGCCATCATGCCCATTGGAAGAAAAACGGCGGAGATACAATTGCAGGGCCGGACCCTCCCGCTGCACTGGAAGCTGCTCAACGGCTTCGCGCATCTGATGCTGTTCCGATCTCTTAAGAATCAACTCGGTCTTTTAAACGGCCGGATTTTTGTCAGCGGGGCCGCCCCGCTCTCGGACGAGCTTCTCCGCTTCTACCATGGAATCGGTGTGCCCATAAGGGAATGCTTCGGCATGACCGAGTGCGCGGGTGTCTGCGTGATACCGGACTCCAAGGAGATACGGGTCGGCCGAGTGGGAAAACCCATTCCGGGAATCGAACTCAAATTGGCCGGGGACGGAGAGATCCTGTTGCGGGGAGACCAGGTGTTTAAGGGCTACTATCGCCAGCCCGAACTCACGGACGAGGCATTTTCAGAAGGCTGTTGGCTCAATACCGGTGATGTGGGGCGCATAGCCGAAGACGGTCAACTCGAGATCGTGGATCGCAAAAAAGACTTGATTATCAACGCGTACGGAAAGAATATCGCTCCTTCCGAAATCGAAAACAAACTCAAGTTCAGTCCCTATATCAACGAGGCGATCATAGTGGGAGACGGACGAAAATACCTGTCCGCGCTGATCCAGCTCGAGCTGGAAAACGTGTCAGACTGGGCCCGGGAACGTGGAATCCCCTATACTACGTACAAGAGTCTGGCGGAGAACCCTGACGTGTATAAACTCCTTCAGTCGGAAGTGGATCGGGTCAACGAGCAGTTGGCGCGAGTCGAACAGGTGCGGAAATTCAAGATCCTGACCAAGGAGTTGGACCAGGATGACGATGAAGTCACCGCCACCATGAAGGTGCGGCGGAGCACCATCGAGAAGAAATTCAAGAAACTGATTGATGAACTGTATTGAATCCGGTCTTGGGCTAAAGTTGTTCTTATCAGGCTGTTGAAAAACGCGATCTGCGGCGTTGCTCTTCATCCCTCGTCACTGCGACGTACTCTATCTACGTCTCATTCCTCGGGATTTGCGCGCCTTGCATCTCATCGTTTTTGAACGGCCTGTAACAACCCGGCTTTTTCAACGGGCTGTTATGAGTGAACTTCCACAGACCGGCTCGGTTTTCAATAACATCGGTTCGTAAGAGCCCGGACGCCTGGGCAGGCCGTGGGTGTCCCGACCGGGGGCCCCCTCGACGGAACCTAACCGGGTCAGGGAGGAAGACGTGCATAGCGCCACAAGCTATTTCCTCGAGCTGGTGGTCAGCGGTATTGCGGTGGGAAGTCTATATGCCCTGATCGCCTTGGGATTCGTGCTGATTTTCAAAGCCACCGGTGTCATCAATTTCGCCCAGGGCGAGATTATCATGATCGCGGCCTTTATCGCTTTCTATTTCGTCACCCGTTTGGGCTTACCATTCTGGCTGGCGTTCCCGGCGACTCTGGCCATTGTGGCCATACTCGGCATGATCGCTGAACGCCTGCTGCTCAGGCCCATGCTGGGAGAGCCCGTCTTTTCAGTGGTCATGATCACCATCGGGCTCAGCATATTTCTGCGAAGTCTGTCGGGAATCCTTTTCGGGCATGACAACCAGGTGTTCCCCAACCCATTTCCGAAAGAGCCTCTCCATCTGGGCGGCATCGTGCTCTCCCACACCCATTTCTGGACCATGATCGTCTCGTTCGGGCTGATGGTGGGTTTCCTGATTTTCTTCAAGTTCGCCCGCCTGGGGCTCGGCATGCGCGCCACGGCGAACGACCAGGACACGGCCACGTTGATGGGAGTGAATATCAGGAAGGTCTTTGCGCTGACCTGGGCCCTGTCCTTTGTTATTGCCGGTGTGGCCGGGGTATTTCTGGCAAACGTGATGGTGCTCAATGTGGGAATCACGTTTACCGCCATCAGCGCCTTTCCCGCCGTGATATTGGGGGGGCTCCAGAGCGTGCCCGGGGCCATCATCGGAGGCATCGCCATCGGCATTATCGAGAACCTGGCAGGAGGGTACCTCGACCAGATCATCGGCGGAGGCGTCAAAGATGTCACGCCCTTTGCCGTTCTCTTCCTGGTCCTCATGATCCGACCATATGGCCTGTTCGGCCAGGAAGAAGTGGAAAGGGTGTAGGCCATGGCCATACGGAGCAAAACCTTCAGCGAAAGCTATCATGAAGATATCATGATATTCCGCACCATCTGGAGCAAATGCTGGCTGGGGGCGTTCATTGTGGCGCTCGTCCTCCTTCCCTTTCT
>JACQYL010000107.1 GCA_016208165.1 Deltaproteobacteria bacterium | reverse complement strand
CATGGGCACGAAACGCACGGGCAGCAAACTCTTCTCGACTACCTCGTCCTGTTTCTTTTCGATCAATACCAGTTCTTGAATCAGAGTCCCAACCGGGACCACCAGTCGTCCGCCGGTCTTCAACTGTTCCACTAGTTTTGGCGGCACTTCCGGAGGTGCGGCCGTCACAATAATGGCGTCAAAGGGCGCCTCCTCCGGCCATCCCTTGTACCCGTCTCCGTATCGAACCGTCACATTCCCATAGCCCAGTCCTTTCAAGAGGTCCCGAGCTCGCTCGGCCAGTGGTTTCACGATTTCTATCGTAAACAGGTGCTTGCAGAGTCCGGAAAGTACGGCGGCCTGGTATCCCGATCCCGTCCCGATTTCCAGTACCTTTTCATGACCCTCGAGTTTCAGCTTTTCCGTCATAAGGGCCACAATGTACGGCTGGGAGATGGTCTGGTTGTAGCCTATGGGGAGCGGATAATCCTGGTAGGCCGACCGCCTCAGCTCTTCCGGAACGAACAGGTGGCGCGGCACCTCTCGCATGACCTGCAAAACCTTCGGGTCGCTGACGCCTCTGCCCTCGATCTGTCTGAGCACCATCGCCTCCCGTTCGATGGAGTAACGATCCGCCATTACCGGTGTAGCCTGAGCCAGCAAACCCATAAATACCAGTATGATGCCTGCCCTGACCGTCCTTCCCTTTCGATGTCCCAGCATAATGCCCCCTTTGTGTGAATCTCCGCAGTCCGTATGTTTCGGATCCTGCGGAAGCGAACTGATCAAAACGATTCGCTTGGTTTTTGGCTGTCTTCTCCAACTATTTTAGTTATAGTATTTCAATGAATACACAGATTTTTTACACTGTTTCAAAAACCTTTCAAAATTTGGAGCCGAGTAAACAGAAGCGCATCATGAAAGCGGCCGTATCGGAGTTCTCCGATAACGGCTTTAAAGGGGCCAGTGTCAATCGGCTCGCGACCACCCTCGGCATATCCAAGGGCTCCATATTTCAGTATTTTCGAAACAAGAATGGTCTCTTCCTTTTCGTTTTCGAACATGCGATCCTCACGGTGAAGGATTATCTGAAGCGTGTGCGCTCCGAAACCGAGGACCTGGATGTATTCGAGCGGATCCGGGAGACCCTTCTGGCCGGCGTGGCGTTTGTGCGAAAGAATCCTAAGGTGTTCAACGTGTATCTTCGCATTGTGCATGAGCGCTCCATACCTATGCGTGGAGAGCTCATCCATGCCGTTCGGGCCTTATCCCTTGAATATCTCCACTCCATGTTAGAGGAGGGGCAAAAACGGGGAGAGCTTCGGCCGGATGTGAATCTCAAAAGGACGGCCTTCTTTCTGGACGCCATTCTGGATCGCTTTCTCCAGGCTTATAACGTGCCTCATTTGGATGGGGGCCTCGACGTGTTTCACGCGGCTGAGGACGCTGTAAACCAATGGGCGGACGAACTGGTTGAGCTTTTGAGGTCCGGTTTGGGGAAGTGATGCGCATCGATTTTCTCATCCTCGGAGCCACGTCTTTGGAGCTGTCCCTCGTCCGATCCGCCCTTTCGTCTTCCGTAACCGGCGAACCGGGGCCCTGGTCCGCACAAACGGGCCGCATCGAACATCGTTCCGTGGCCGTGGTCGAGACAGGGATCGGCATGGTGAACAGCGCTGCGGGACTGACTTTCATCTTAACCAGGCACCGCCCTGCGCTCATATTGATGCTCGGATGCGCCGGAGCCTATCCCGAAAGTGGATTGGATCTCTGTGACCTTGCGGTCGCCTCCGAGGAGATCTATGGCGAGACGGGAATCCGGACCCGGCGAAAATGGAAGGATTGGCAACACACCGGGTTGCCCCTGCTGGAAGAGGATGGACATTGTTATTACAACCGTTTCCCTGTGGACCCTGATTGGAGGGACCGAGCGCTTCGCGTCGCGCAACAAACGCTCTCGCCGGATTCACATGTCTCGAGCGGTCCTTTCCTAACGGTTTCCCAGGTCAGCGCGGACGCTTGGGCCGCCCGCCGCATGGCGCTCCGCTTTAAGGGGACCGTGGCCGAAAACATGGAAGGCGCCGCTGCGGCGCACGTGGCTCTCCGATTCGGCATTCCGTTCCTGGAAGTGCGGGGCATCAGTAATTCAGCCGGGAACAGAAACAAACAGAACTGGAAGCTCCGGGAGGCGGCGCAACAAAGCGAAAGGGTCGCATTAAGCCTCATTGGATCCTACTGAAATCGGATGACGCCCTCAACCATTGTCTCGTACAATCACCTCGGTAAAGCATAATGACAGACCTGAACCCGAACTTAGTGGAGTCTCGAATGCCCCGGATATCAGAACTTTCCCTCGGGTTTTCAGGATGTCCCAACGATACGGCGGTGTTCTACGCCCTTGTCAGCAAGAGGATCGAGCTGCCGGGGATCCGCTTCCTGGAGCGCATTCGCGATGTGGAAGAACTGAATCGAAGTTGCCTCCAAGGCATTCTGGATGTGAGTAAAGTATCCTTTCATGCCGTAGGCCATCTGATCCCCCAGTATGCCCTTTTGCGATCCGGCGCGGCTTTGGGAAGGGGCTGCGGTCCCCTCATCGTGTCACGGCCGGGCCGCAGTCTGGACGAACTGCATCTGGGGCGGGTGGCGGTCCCCGGGGTATACACGACGGCTCAGCTGCTCCTGAATCTGTTCTCCAAAGAACGCTGCCGAGAAACGCCCATGCTGTTCAGCGACATCCTACTCGCCGTTGCGGAAGGAACGGTCGACTACGGCTTGATCATACATGAGGGCCGGTTTACTTACGGGGGCTACGGGTTGGTCGCTCTCCAGGATTTGGGTAACTGGTGGGAAAAAGAAACCGGGCTTCCCATCCCCCTCGGCGGCATTGTAATAAAGAGATCCCACGGCGCCGCGCTGGCCGGATCCGTCGAAGCGGCCATCCGACAGAGTCTGGCCTATTACCATTCCCATCCCGGGGAGGCCGGTGCGTTCATCAGAGAACACGCACAAGAAATGGACGACGAGGTGACCCGCCGGCACATCGAATTGTATGTGACCGCGGAGACGATGGCGCTCAGCGAAGAGGGTGAGGAGGCCGTGCGCGTGCTCTTGGCCCGCGCCCGGGAGAGGCGTTTGATTCCCGACAGTAGAGATCCGCTGTTCTTGACTTGAACTCGCGACCCGAACCTTTCCTCAGAAAACGCAAACACCAGCCGGCGCAGGCCACGTTTGTCCGGTTTCCTTGCTCAACCCAACGTCCTTGTAAGCCGCTCCCCGGAGGCCTTGTACAAAAAAACACCCGCGGACCGTCAGGCAATCCGCGGGTATTGTGTGGTTTTAAACGAGGGTTACTGTGCTACACGTGTTAAGGGGTTTAAGGTTGGGTTCGAATGTCGCCTATTTTCCGCGCCTCTGGTTGCCTGATTTATGTTTGTGCTGAAGGTTTCCTCTCCAACAGGGCCGTCTATCTTGTGGCTTCCGGAAATGTCGTTTTTTTTCAGTGCGAATCTCTTCTTCGATTTTTAGATTCGTTATTGAGATCCTCTGCAAAAAGATGCACGCACATCCTAGAAGCTCTTGCTGTCGACACCCGCTCGTCGCGGTGACGTTCATTCGATTTATTGGAAAGCTCCCGTTTCGTCTGAATCCTATAAAAAGGGCCGGCAACCGTCTGCAGACTTGATGACCTGCCTTTGTATTTGATATCGTCACGTTGGCGAAAAACTTTAGCACGAAAATAATTTTTGAACGCGGTATCGGCGACACGAGTAACGCATGACATCAGAAGAAGAAAAACGGCTTCGGGACCTGGACGCACGTCTCTCGGGAGAGGTCTCGATACAATTGCAGGCTACGGACGACAGTCGATCGGCCCTATTTCGGGCATTCTGCGAAGAACTCACCGATGCGGCGCCCAAAGTTCGGGTGTTCGAGGAACGTCGTGACGAGAGGACCGCTCCTCGGATGCGAATCAACCCCGGCCTGCACTACCATGCGCTTCCCCTGGGCGCGGAGCTGGAGCCCTTTTTGCAGGCTTTGACCTATCTTGACGGACAGCCGCCACCGGGGCCGCTCCCTTTTCAGGATGAGATCGACGCCATGGCATTTTCAGCGGACCTGCGCTTGTATGTGGCGCCGCAATGCCGTTTCTGCCCCTCCGTGGTGCGTCAACTGCTTCCCCTACCCTTCAGCAGCCCCCGTATTCAGCTCGCGATCATCGACGGACTTCTGTTTCCCGAAATGGCTGAAGAGCACAAGATCCAATCCGTTCCCACCGTTATTCTGGACGGCGAGTTCCGCTGGACCGGCTCGCTGAACATGCAGGAACTGGTTAGCGTCCTGCTGAACAGGGACCCGGCCCGATTGACCCTGTCTTCCCTCGAAAACATGATGACAGAAGGAAACGCCGGCCAATTGGCCGCCCTGATCCTGAAAGCCGGCGCGCTCTTCCCGACGTTTATCGAGCTTTTGACTCACCCGCATTTTTCCGTGCGTCTGGGCGCTATGGTTGTCATGGAAGAGCTGATCGAACGGAATCCCGAGGTGGCGATTCAGACCGTCCGGCCGCTCTGGGAGCGTTTTCCCCAAGCCGACCCCCAGATTCAGGGCGATATCCTCTATGTGTTGGGAGAGCTCGGGGCTCGGGACATGGTTTCGAACATCGGGGAAGTGCTGAACGGAGACTATGACGTTGAGGTGAAAGAGGCCGCGCGGGAAGCGTTGGAAAAGATCCGGTAGGCGTTGAGGAGGGGACCCTTCTATTCGGGCGCCCCTTCGCCCGATGAACCCCAAAAGGGGTATGCGTTGAAGACCTCCCCTCTTATGAATGGCGCGCCATGCGCGCCCAACTCTGAAAAACCGCCCGCAGTACGTGGTCCTTCCCTGCCCTGATTTCGGTTACCTCCGGAAAACGCCAGGGGGTTAGGAAGAAAAAACCTTATCCCCCAGGACCCCAAGGAACAGGACCACGCTCACCCAGCTGTTCACCGTAAAGAAGGCCGTACCCACTCGGCTCAGATCATGGGGCTTCACCAGCAGATGTTCGTATACCAGGAGAACGCCAACCCCAACGATACCGACAAAATACAGCACTCCCAACCCCAATACTAGGCCCGCCCCGGCAAGGCAGCACCAGGCCAGCGCATGGAGCAGTCTGGACAGTTGAAGCGCCCGCTTCCGTCCCAGGGTCGCGGGAATGGAAAACAGCCCCACCTCGCGGTCAAACTCGACGTCCATGCAGGCGTACAGCACGTCAAATCCGGCGACCCAAAAGAGGACGCCGGGTGACAGAGCCGCCGCCTTCCAATCGAACCGACCCGTCACCGCGAGCCATCCCCCGAATGGGGCCAGGGCCAGCGCTAGCCCCAGAAACAAGTGACACAATGTTGTAAACCGTTTGGTGTACGAGTAGAGCAGCAAAATGGCCAGAGCGGGAAACGACAAAACGAAACAGAGCGTATTCAGCAGATACGCGGATACGAAGTAGAGAAGCGAGGCCCCGGCTATAAAGGCCAGTCCCAAGCCGACGGAAATCAACCCCGTGGGTAGGGCGCGGTCTCTGGTGCGGGGATTGCGCGCGTCCAGGGTCGCGTCCGCAACCCGATTGAACGCCATGGCCGCGCTCCTGGCGCCCACCATGGCCACCAGAACCAGCAACACCGTCCTGATACTCGGCCAGGTCTCGTGTGCAAGCAGCACCCCGGCAAAGGCCAGGGGTAATGCAAACAACGTATGCTCGAATTTGATCATCTCGAGTATGATACGCAAACGGCGCCATACTCCGGTACTCGGTTGCATGAACGGGATTATACCAAAAGCATGTTGAAAAGCCATGGATCGGCGGCCGGGCGCCTCACATTTCCCCTCCTGCCCACCGCGGAACAAGGCGATAGGGCGAGCCCGGCAAGCCCAATCCAGCATAACTACACATAGTTGTTGGGTTTCGTTCCCCAACCTAACCTGCCCTCCCTATTCGAGCTTATCCATTTCCCGCTGGTTCAAAAACCGGATATCCTTCAGAGGGAAAACGCCTCGCACGCAGTGCGTGGCGTCTGTCGAGCATTTTTCGCAGGGGGTCCGGGGGACGGCTTTTTGAAAAAAAGGAGTCCCCCGGACGATATTTCGTTATTATTTAAACTCTACTCCGCATCCGGAAAGCACAAATCCACCTGCGACGTGTCCGAGAAACCGGGCAGGCTCGCTGTGAGGCTGCCCTGGGAGCCGTCCGTGGCGTCCAGCTCCAGAAGATAGTTCCTGTCCAGCAGGTCTTTGGTGCATTGGATTCCGTCCGAGTAGTCTTCATCCAGGAAGGCGGTCAGTTCGCCTCCGGCAAGGGCCACCACCACAGCGGAACCGGTCTGGTATTTCTGGAGATAGAACTTGAGGCCCTCGTCCGTTCCGGCCCACCAGATGCCGTTTTGGGCTATGGATGTTCCCGAATCGGAGATATCCTCATATTTGAGGGCCACCGCATACGTTCCGGACACGCCGGGCAGGTCCGCCGTCAAGGAACCCTGGGAGCCGTCGGATACGTTTAAGGTAATGGACCGGCCCTGTCCGAGCAGGTCGTTGTCGCACTGGACTCCGTCTTTGTAGTTCGAGTCCAGAAAGGCGGTGATGGTGTTGGAGGTCATGGTCAGGACCACGCACGAACCGGCTTGGTATTTCTGAAGGTAAAAGCTGAAGGTTTCGTTCAGGTCTTTCCAGATCCCGTTGGCCGGCGCGTTGGCTCCTCCGCAGTACTCGGCGGGGCATGGATTTCCTAAGTATTCCCAGACATATGACGTCAGGGTCAAAGGACCGCCGTAGCGGCCCGTGCCCTGTCCGCAGAAACCCCGCCGGCCGTTGACCCCGTGACGATTGTACGAGGCCATTCTGGTTTTGATGGCGGATTCATTGGGCCAGGGCCACAGCGATTCGCCGGTGAGCGTGTTCCATCCGGTTTCACCATACAGGGTTCCGGACACTCCCAGCCGTTCCACGATGCAGGCCCCCACCTGGGCTCCGGATAGGCCCGCGCTCGCGAGGGCGGATCCGTCCTCCACACGAATCAGGTATGTGAGCCCTTCGATGAGCGGGTTCAGGTTCGTCACGTCACCCGTTCCCGGAGCGGTCCCGTTGTAATCCGTGTCATTGTAAAGCACATTATAGGAATGGGGACCGGTGACACGATCCAGCCCGATCCGGTTATTCATCAATAGGTTATTCAAAACGCTCGTGAACGAGCCTTCCACCCCGGCCACACCGGCCCCCTGATAGTCGCCCGTCCCCATAACGTTTCCGATCGTGTTGTTCACCACATACACGTTGGCGTGCTCACCGAAGCCCAGCACGCCGAAGGTCGAATGTTCGTTGAACCAGGCGGCGTTATTCCGAAAAACAATGGACCCCCGGTCTCCCGGCGAGAAACTGGCCGCCTGCCCTCCTTCGTTCACAGTCACGCACCCCACCGCGCTGAAGTTCGAAGCGCCGTTGGTGGTAAAGAAGACCGCATCCGCGATCCAGTCGTCGTCCTGTACGTTGTGTTCGTCCTCGACGTGAACCCCATCGAGGGATATGCAATTCTGAAAATAGGTGTTGTCCGCCCAATAGGCCACAAACGAAGCGTAATGGTTGGCCTGATGATCCGGATAGTAATGCACGTCCCGTCTCGAGACGCACCGGCGAACCACGTTGTATTGGGAGCGTGTATAGTCGTCGTATTCTCCCACGAACACGTAGCTGTACGCGCTCCGCCCCCAGGCGGCGCATCCCTCCACCAGGCAGTATTTCGAGTTGTAAAACCAGAAGTGGCCGAAATACGCTTCCTCGGAAACGCAGTTCAACACCTTGATATGGCGGCAATCCTGCGCCCTGAAGTTCGCGCCGCCGTTAAGAGGTCCCGCGTTCCGGAAATGAAGATTTTCAAAGATCAGATAAGCCGCATTCTCCCACAGGAACACGGGCCGATAAGTGTCCTCCCCGTCAATCACCGCCCCCAGATAGTGTTCGGCTTCGATGGTAATGTACTTTCCGGGTTCTCCCGAGGGCATACCGTCGTACCCGCCGAATTCTCCGCTGATGTTGTTTTCTTCGCCCGTGTACACGCCGTCCCGAACAACGAGGGTGTCGCCCGGTTCCAATCCGGAAAGTCCTTTCTTTATGGTTCGCCATGGAGACCCGGAAGAACCGTTCCCGGACGCGTCGTTACCGCTCGTTCCATCCACGTAATAGGTTTCGGCAAAGGCGGAAGGATTCCAGAGAAAAAGACAGAGCGCGAGCAACAGGACTTCGGCGCCAGGGCGGAGACGCCTGATGTTCTTTCTAGTCATCGATCCCTCCCCCCGGAACATAACGTGAAAAGCTTTTATCTCTAGTCGAACCAGTGCTTCAGGGCCTCGCTCAACGTTTCCACGCCGATGAGCTTCAAACCCTTTGTCTTGCCGGCGCGGGAGCCGTTGGAAGCAGGCAGAAAACAGCGACGGAACCCCATCTTTTCCGCCTCTTTCAGCCGAAGGTCCGTCTGGGAAACGGCCCGGATCTCCCCGCTCAGCCCGATCTCACCCAGCATGACGGTGTCCGGGGAAATGGGACGTTCGAGGCAGCTCGAAGCAATAGCGCCCGCCAGCCCCAGATCCAAGGCCGGCTCGTCCGCCTTGACGCCTCCGGCCACATTGAGAAAAAGGTCCTGGCCCGTGAGCTGCAATCCGGCTTTTCTCTCGAGCACCGCCACGAGCAGAGACACGCGGGCCGAATCCACACCGATGGTGACCCGACGGGGCACGCCCAGCGGACTGGGTGTGACCAGAGCCTGCAATTCCAGCAGAATGGGTCGTGTTCCGCCCATGCAGGGAACCACCACGCTTCCGGGCACATTGAGCGGACGCTCGGCCAGAAACAACTGAGAGGGATTCGAAACTTCCGCGAGACCGGAATCTTTCATCTCGAAAACGCCGATCTCGTTGGTCGATCCGAACCGGTTCTTGACGGCTCGCAGTATACGCAACGCGTGGCCCCGATCCCCTTCAAAATACAGGACCGTGTCCACCATATGTTCGAGCACGCGGGGCCCGGCGATGGCGCCCTCTTTGGTCACATGGCCCACAAGGAACACTGGGATGCCCGTCTGTTTCGAGAGGGAAACAAACCTCGAGGACACGTCCCGAACCTGGCTCAAACTGCCCGGGGCGGAGTTGTTGCCTTCGGCGTACATGGTTTGGATGGAATCGATCACCACCACGTTGGGGCGATGCTCGTCCACCAGGGCGCGAATCCGCTTCTGATACGTTTCGGTGAGCACCAATATGGGCAGCGTGTCGAACTTCAGGCGTACGCTGCGCATTTTGATCTGCTGCACCGATTCTTCTCCGGAAACGTACAGCGTCTTGAGGCCCTGCTTTTGAAATTGGGCCAAGGTCTGCAACATGAGCGTCGATTTCCCGATGCCGGGGTCGCCGCCCACCAGAATCGTCGATCCCGGTACAAGGCCGCCTCCCAGGACCCGGTCCAGTTCGCTGATTCCACAGGTGAGCCGGTTTTCGCTGTCAATGGTTACTTCGCTGAGAACTTGCAGGGGCAGGTTAAAAGGCGTGTTGGAAGAGGAAGATTCGACCTTTTCCGTGTCTTCTACAAAGGTCTGGAAAGACTCGCAGCCGGGGCATTTGCCCAGCCATTTGGGCGCGCGATATCCGCAGTTTTCGCAAGAGTACATAACGTGTAAGTATCCACGGGAGAGAAACTTTTGAAAAAGTTTCCCTCCCGAACCCTCCTTTCAAAACCCTTCAAGCAGGCCTCACCGCCTATCGGCGGAGAGGCGGTGAGAAATGCCGGACGGGGGGCGCACAAAGGGACAAATCCGAAAAACGTGCGGACTGCATCCCAGGGTTACTCTGAACGCCTACACCCAGTGAACAGGGACCATAATACGTACTTCGGCCCCGCGTTTTGAAAAGGGGTTGCGTTCACGGGGTATCAGGAGAATCCTTTTGGGATGCATTTGTAATTGTCTCAAATGGGTGTAACGGAGGGGTGGCGTGGACAACTCGTTGTCCACGTTGCGCAGCAACAAGAGGTCGCACCCGGCGTATGTCGTCACACAGCCCTGCGATTCAGGACGTACAGCCACCTCCTGTCCTTCGGACCCGGACAACAAGTTGTCCGGGCCACCCCTCCATCATTGATCGAGCCCTAAAGCCGAGGCCGGTGAAACGAACCGGAAATGCCCTTCTTTTATTACAGCCAACATTGTTCCTCGACAGGCAAGGGCTTCTTACCACCCTGTGAACAGGTACTGAAAAAACCTCCCGGACCCGGCCTCCGGAATTTACCGCCCGTTCAGGATACGCTCGACTTTGCGTGCGTCGGCGGGAGTGTCCACTTCAAGCGAATCCAGATGCGAGATGACGATCCGGATGACGGCTCCATGATCGAGGGCCCTGAGTTGCTCGAGCTTCTCGATTTCCTCCAGGGTGGAGGTCGGCCATTGGCTGAAGGTGCGCAGGAAATGACGCCTGTACCCATAAATGCCATGATGTTTGTAATAATCCACGGTTCCCGCCGAATCCCGGCGATGGGGAATGGTGGCCCTGGAAAAGTACAGCGCACTGCCCGCCCGGTCAAACACGGTCTTTACAATGTTCGGGTCATCGATCTCCGCAGGATTTGTGATCCTGTGAATGAGCGTAGACATGGGAAGGTCCGGGTCTTCAGCCAGCGGCCCGAGCACCTGGTCGATCTGTATCGGCTCGAATAGGGGTTGGTCTCCCTGGATGTTCACCACGAGTTCGTGGTCATCCAAGCCCAGAAGGTCCGCCGCTTCGGCCACCCGGTCCGTGCCGGATCGTTGACGCGCCGATGTGAGGACGGCCTCTCCTCCGAACTTGCGGGCGGCTTCCATGATCCGTTCGTCGTCCGTGGCCAGGCACACGCGCCGGGCCGTAGCACTGCGGCAAGCCCGCTCGTACACGTGCTGAATCATGGGCTTCCCTGCTATGGAAGCCAGGGCCTTTCCCTCAAATCGAGTGGACCCATATCGGGCCGGTATGATAACGACCGCCTGCATGTTGTTGACGAACCCAACCTGACAAAGATTGAAAGCCGCGTTGAAACCCAACAACCTCAATCCACTTTAGAGCACTTTCGACGCTTGCTTGACCGCCTTTGTTATCTTTGCGATTTCCCCGTCCATGAAGTTGCTGATGGGAATCACCAAGGTCCGGCTCATAATCGCATTGGACTTTGGCAGCGCGTCCGGGGGATACCCGAGGCGCTCGCTGCCGTGGGCTCCGATGAACGGCCAGCCCGATTGGATGACGGTTTTTTTCCCGATGAGATGTTCCCACTTGCGGTAGAAGTGCCAACTGTTCTCGAAGAAGTAAATGCAGCCTGCATTGTTCTCCGCCATGGCCGTATTGAATGTTCTGGCCTGTTCGTCCGAAGGGAGCGAAAAGCTCAGAAACGTGGCCGTGTCACCCGAGGGGTCCGGTAAGCGCCGAAAAGCGACACCCGGCGCCGTCTCCAGCGCTTGACGCAAGGCCGCCTTGTTGGCCCGTTGTCTCCTGAGGATTTCATCCAGTTTGGCCAACTGAGCCAGTCCCATGGCCCCCTGAAGCTCCATCATCCGGTAGTTCATCCCGAAGAACCGGCGCTTTTCGAGCCCTCGGCCCACGGTCGGATCATGGTCGTGACCGTGGTCGTGATACTCACACGCGTTGACGTAAACCGCTTCGTCGTCCGTGATGATCATCCCACCTTCCCCGGTGGTAATGGTTTTTACCGAATCGAAGGAAAAGGTGCCGAAAGCGCCAAAGGTCCCCAATGCCTTACCGTTCAAAGTTCCCCCGCACGCCTGGGCCGTATCTTCAATGACGGGTATTCCGGCCTCTCCGGCAACCTTCATGATAGGGATTATATCGGCCATGCCGCCCAGCATGTGCACCGGTATGATCGCTTTTGTCCTGGACGTGATCTTCTTCTTCAGATCCTCCGGATCCATGCACAAGGTATCATCGATTTCTGCGAACACAGGTACGGCGCCGCAGTCCAGAATGGCTTCCCAGGTGGCCACAAAAGTGAATCCCTGCGTGATCACTTCATCGCCGGGACCGATGCCCAGCGCCGCCAGAGCCACTTTCAGCGCTGCCGTACCCGAGGAAACCGCCAGAGCGTATTTGGCTCCGGTCCGCTCTGCAAAGGCGTCCTCGAACTCGGCCGTCTTGTAAACACCTCCGCGCTCCCGGTCGAATTCGTAGCGAAAAAGAACACCACGGGACAACACATCCAGAATTTGCTGTTTTTCCTCTTCTCCCAATAGCTCGAACCCGGGCATACCCACCTCCTAATACGCGTTCTTGTAGATCTCGACGGCGTCCTCGAAAAGCACCAGACGGGGATTATTGGCGATGGGCCGGGCCACTTTCATTGCCCCGACGGCCAATTCCTCGATAGCGTCTTCCGGGATGTCCAGATCCGTCAATCCTTCGGGAATGCCGATGTCTTCCGACAGGGCCAAAACCGCTTCCACCGCCGCAGCAGCCGCATCCCTTTGGGACAGATCGGCGCAGGGCTCGCCCAGGGCCCACGCCACATCCGAAAACCGATCCACGGAAGCCGGAACATTAAACTCCATCACATAAGGCAGCAACACGGCATTGGCGGTTCCGTGGTTGATGCCGAACAGTGCACCCAGGGGATAGGCCAGCGCGTGAACAGCCCCCACGCCCGCATTGGCCAGACCGAGACCCGCCAGGTAGCTTCCCAACAGCATGTTCGTTCTCGCCTCCAGATCGTCGCCATGGAATACGGCCTCGCGTAGATTGGCCCCGATCAAGCGGATGGCCTCGAGCGCATAGATATCGCTCACCGGATTGGCGTTCAAGGAAGTATAGGATTCAATTGCATGGGTCAGTGCGTCCATCCCGGTGAAGGCCGTCACATTTGAAGGACAACCCAACGTCAGTTCGGGATCCAGCAAAGCAAGATGAGGGTAGAGCTTTTCATCATTGATGCCGCCCTTGCTTTTCGATTCCCGCATGGTGAACACGGCCGTGAAGGTTACTTCGCTGCCTGTTCCGGCTGTGGTGGGAACCATGATGGTCGGCAGGCCGGGTCGTTTAACCAGTCCCAGACCGATGTAATCCCTCGCCTGACCGGGATTCTTGGCCAGCATGGCTACGGCTTTGGCCACGTCCATGGAGCTGCCGCCGCCCACACCTACCACCAGATCCGCGCCCAGTTCCATGGCCACGGCTGCACCCGCATCCGCTGAATTCGGAGACGGTTCCGGCTCAAGATCGCCGAACAGAACGGCTTCGATGCCGTTCGCCTTCAACGGAGCCATGACTCGATCCGGAAACTCCAAGCGACACAGTCCCTGATCCATGACCACAAGCACTTTCTTTGCTCCGAACTTCTCAATCTCTTCAGGAAGCGTGGAAATCGCGCCCGCACCGAACACCATCCTGCGAGCCCCTTGTATTTTAAATGACTGCATGATCTTTCTCCGATTTCTTGAGGGAATGATTCAAATTCCTGGGTGGAACATAGAAGGCGGTACTTCAGGTACGATGTAAGACGTCGGGTTTACAGCCCACGCTCATGCCGTCCCCTCTTCAAAATAGGCGGCCCGGGCATCCTCCGACTCCCATGCGGATACTTTGTGAACCTTCACACCCTCCCTGTTCAACTTCTCCGAAAGCTGTTTGTAGATATACTCGGCTATCCGTTCCGAGGAGGGATTCTCTATTTCAAAAGGCACCAGCTCGTTCAGATACTTGTGATCCAACCGGTCCAAAACCTCCTGGGTTGCGTTCTTCACCACCTTGAAATCCAATACCAGTCCGGCCTCATCGAGACGCTCGGATCGAACCCAAACCTCGATCTTCCAGTTGTGACCGTGCAGCGACTCGCACTTGCCACGGAAGTTCCTGAGACTATGAGCGGCAGCGAACGAATCTACGATTTTCAACTCATACATGTGTCGATTGTCCTCCACGACGCGAGGAAAAGGTGCTGAGAAAGCCCCTTGGCGTCTTCAAATCGTGGAACCGGTGACATGCATCCCCGATTCAAAACCACGTTCTTCCCGTGCCGCGTCACTCAGACGGGGTCCCCGGTGTAGGGTTTGCCGCAGACCAGGCATTTGCCGTTCTTACCGATCACGCCTATGCACGTCCCGTCACTGCAAAGCTTTCGACTCGAGAAATCTTCTTCCTGGATTTCTTCTTTCTGCTCCTCGGGGATCGGCTCGCCGCACCGGCAACAGAACTTACTCCCTATGGGGGAATGGGCGTTGCATTTGGGGCATACGACGTGGGGTAGTTCGTTTCCGCAATCAGGACACTTCATAGCTGACCTTTCTTTTTCACTTGGATGGGCTGTCCGGATGCAACCTCAAGCCTCTTGTACCTGCGGTTTCCATGCTTGTCAATATCAGGTTCATCGCGGGTTTCCAGGAACTTTGGATACATGTCGATCCGACGAATCCTCGGCCAATCGACGTTTCACCGCTGCGTGCAACTCCGGAATGAACGCCGCGGAGAATGCCTGCACCGCCTGGCTCATGGCCAGAACCACGGCCTTGGGTCTTTTTTCCGCGCAGATTTGTTGCTCCGTGTACGACCTCTGGAACAAGACGAGGCGCGTCACGTCCTGCGCTTCCTCGTCCAAAAGAGTCATCACCGCCGTGAATACGGCCGACCATGTTTCTTTCTGATCCAGCTCATAGAATTCCTCGATGTCCCCCTCCAATCGGAAACGGGCTTCCGCATCGGTGTCGGAACGCAGCACCAATCGAAAGGCCCCGGACGCGCGGAGGTCGCGAATCAGAAGATCCCTCACCATATCCGTGGGTGGCTCCCGCCACAGGTGGTATGCATACGTGTTTCGTTCGAAGGCATCCGCCCGATATACCATGGGCAGGCTGTTGTATAGGGCCGCGATATTGAAGCGAGATACCTTTACAGCCACGTCCAGGGTATCCAACGATTTCGTTATCGGAGGCGGATACTCCAACACATAATACGAGGTCTTCTCTCGAACCGGCGTGTAGGATGCGCATGCCGACATGAACATAACAGCCATCAGACAGGTTGCATACCTTGTAAACTTCATGGCAATACCCCTACCATCTTCGTTCAGGAGGAGGGTCGCTGAACAGGAGTTCGGAAGGCCGATCCTTCAACCGCTCGGAAAACTCGTTCAGATTCTGAAACATGGAGTCCATCTCGCCGGCAATTCGATCCAGTTTCCGTTCGAGGAGCCTGCTTTTTTGGTCTAAGCCCGTTAGGAGTCGCGCGCCGGCATCCGACATCGTATCCAGTTTGTCCATAAGACGGCCTAGACGGGTTTCCAAATTCAACGCGTCTACGCTTTTTTCAAATTCGAGAGTCAGGCTGCGCGCTTGCGCCAGGAGCGCATCGGCATTTTCCAGAGTGCCGGACAGATGAGGGTTTTGGGACAACGCTTTGAGCTCAGCCGCCGTAGTCGCGAGATCCGTGGCCATGGATCTCAATTTGGCGATGACGTCCTGCAAATCGGGGTTTGAAAGTAGATCGTTCGCATTGTTCACTACATCCTTGATGCCAATCACCAGGCTCTCAAGATCCAATTCACTGAACCTGGTGAAAACCTTGTCGATATCCTTGAAAAGCTGCCCCAACGCGGAAGGACGCGAAGGAATGACCGGTGCGGGTGTTGGAAACGGGAGATTCAGGGTGTACTTTTCCGCCTCCGGCGTCTCGATGCGCGCCAGTTCGATATAGCGGATCCCTGTAATACCCGCCTCTTTCAACTGAGCGCGGACATCCGACGTTATGCGTATCATCGAATCGATCTGAATCAGCACCTCGATGAGTCTGCCGTCCGGCGCCACCTCGATGCTCTTTACCCGTCCCACGTCAACTCCTCTGTACTTAACGGAGGAATCCACGCTGAGGCCGCTCACGGATTCGTCAAAGTACGTGGCGTACGTCATGGTTTTCTCGAACAACTGGGAAGTGCCCAACCAGATGACCGCCGCCAGACCGATCCCAATACCCGATAGCAGAAACAGGCCGACCCGAAATGAACTCGCTTTGGTTAGCATAACACCTATCCCGTTACTGTTCTCGCCCACTTTGCGAAAGCGGGCATGCCTGCTTTCATCGCCTCAATGCAGAAGCTGAAACGATGGGGCTCTCCAAGAGCCTGCGATCTGGTCGGATGGACGGCGTCCACAAGCATCGCAGCGTTGCGTTGCACGGATTCATCAGGCCGGCGCGGAACGTCACACTTCCCTCTGAAAGAAGCGCCGAACCCGTTCGTTCTCGCTCGCGTCTCTGAGTTCCTTTGGATTACCGGACGCCACCACGGTTTTCGATTCTTTATCCAACACGATGGCCCGATCAATGATATTGAAAATGCTGGCCAGATCATGGGTGACGATCACCATGGTCGTCTCGAGACTTTGATTCAGGGTCACGATCAGCTGATCCATCTCGGCGGCTGTGATGGGATCCAGACCGGCCGAAGGCTCGTCGAAAAACAGCAAAGCCGGATTCAAGGCCATGGCGCGGGCCAACGCGGTCCTCTTCTTCATACCCCCACTAAGTTCGCCGGGAAGATAGTCCTGATACCCGCTAAGATGGACGAGTTGGAGGTTCAGATGCACCATGGTATGCACGATTTCGGCGGGTAGATGCGTGTTTTCCTGAATGGGAAGCGCCACGTTCTCGGCCACGCTCATCGAGCTTAAAAGAGCTCCGGATTGATACAGCACGCCCATTTTCCGCGTCAGCCGCTCGAAAACCTTCTGGTCCTCCGCCACAAACTCCTCACCTTCGATAAACACTTTGCCCGCATACGGGCTCCGCAGTCCTATAAGGAGTTTCATTAGCGTACTCTTACCGCAACCGCTCCCGCCGAGTATGCCGAATATCTCCCCCCGGCGGACGTCGAAACCGACGTCACGGAAGATGACGTTTTCACCGTAGCGCGCCTCGAGCCCTTTCACGCGAATCACCGGAGGTGCTGCGTCCGTCGTCAATTCCATGCCTGAAGTCCGATGCGATACAAGGCGTTGGCCAGCACCACCAGGAAGATGCCCGTCACCACGGCGGAAGTTGTCTGCCGCCCCACGCCCTCCGCCCCCCCCTCGGTCTGAAATCCTCGAAGGCAACCCGAACCCGCGATCAGAACGGCGAAGATCATGCTCTTGATGCCGCCGTGAATCAGGTACCACAAATCGAGGGAAGAAAGGGTCTCGTTCATGTACCCCGCGTAGGACACATTCAACATGGCCACGCCCACGATCATACCTCCTATAACGCCCACGATATCCGAAAAAAGGGTCAGGAAGGGCATTACAACGATCATGGCCAGCAACTTGGGAACAGCGACAAACCGTGTGGGCGCCAGTCCCATGGTGGTCAATGCGTCCAGCTCTTCCGATACTTTCATGGTGCCGATCTCGGACGCAAAGGCCGACCCCGAACGACCCGCAACGATGATAGCGGTGATCAAGGGTCCCATTTCCTGCACCATAACCAAGCTTATGAGCTTGGACAGCAGGATCCCCACACCGTATGTCTGCAGGGATACGGCCCCCTGGAATCCCATGACCAGCCCCACCAGGAGGCTTATAAGCCCCACGATGGGAAGTGCGTCCACTCCGACCCGTTCCATGTTGCCGACCGTGTCGCCCCATCGCACTTTTCCGGGGTGACGCATGGAATGCAGAAGCGCAAAAGCCAATTCACCGACAAAGGTAATCTGAAACAGGACGTCTCGAACGATTCGGATGGTTGAGCCGCCGAGCCGTTCTATCAGGCCCGCGCTGCGTCTTCTTCCACAGACGGGACAGTCTTCCAAGTTTTCCCTGTCGACCAGACCCAGGAACCCACTGATTTGAAGGGAAGCGTTTTGTATGGAAAAGGTAGCGCCCTTGGCTTTGGCTTGCCGCTCAGCCGCCACCAGGACCGAGATGCCGGCGCCGTCCAGGTACGTTACGCCCGACAGATCCGCGTGCACGGCTTGGACCCGATGAACATCGATCTGATCCATCAGGGCTTGCAGGGATACTTCCGCGTTTTCCCTATCGAGCCGCCCCTGCATCATCAGGTAGAGACCATCCTTGGCGGATTCAACCCTAAGCGAGAAGTCGGACGCGGTACGTTGCGGATACACACCAAACATCTTCAGGTTCACCCCACTCGCATTTCAGGGTCCTCACGAAGGCTGACGAACGGCTTCAGTGATCGGCGCCAACTTGTATCCCATGGATTCGAGCCGTGGCACCACTTCCATCAGGACCTCTCTCGTAGCTTTCTTTGTTACATGGCCGATGGCTATGGGTACTGTGAAATTCCCGGTTTTTTCCAACAGTTGCTCCAAATTCGCGTGCACTTCTTCCCGGGTGCCGTCGTTGTCCAGAAAAGGCACAATTCGAGCCCCATAAGGGACTCCCGACAACTTGGCCATCCGGAATCCTACCGTGTCCTTCGCTGTCCAGCTATCCACAAAAAGCAGATTGCGTCGTTTCAGAAACGTCATGACCGAATCCATGGTTGCGGCATCCGCCGTTGCCGCGGAACCTTGATGATTGTTGATTCCGACGGCCCGGGGCAAAGAATCATGCCATTGTTCCAGCAGCGCGTGAATCCGTTCGGACGTATCCCCTTTGTGAATGTACTGTTTTTCCGTGCTCCCCGCGCGCCCTTCGAACGGGGCATGAATAAGGATTTCGTGGCCCAGGGATCCGGCCAGTTCCATGACTTCTCTCGAGAAGGGGCGATCCGGCAAGATGGCGACGGTTATGCCGGGGTCCAGCTCGAGGATTTCACGGACTTCCGAAGTCAGGTTAAACCCGAAGTCGTCCAGGATGATGCAGATCTTCTTAAAATGCTGTTTAGTTTCAGGTACTTGTACCGTATTTTCTTGGGGCGTTACCTCTATTTCCGTCTCTTTCTCCACCTTTATGGGAGGGAGGGAGGGACTTGGTGTCGGAATACTCTTTCTCGATATATGAGACGAAGGCTTCTTTGGGGGCGCCTTTTCCTCCGTCCTGGACCACTTCTCCACGTAAGGACGCACCCAGAAGCCGACGCCGAAGCAGATCAACATGAGCGAAAAAAGACCGAGATACGTGAACCAGGTCCAGGGAAACCCATTTTTCGAAGGCCTTTTCGTGCTTTTTCGTTTTCGTGCAGCTTTTGCCGGACCTGAAGTCTTCTTCCTTGTCGTATTTCGAGTGGGTGTTTTGCTTCGGGTCGCCAATAGAATCAGTCCTTGCCTGTTTACGTCAGGCCGAGCAAGCTCATTAAATCAACGTTTCGACACGGTCCGAGTTGAGTGTTGGACCCATGGTAGCATTGGATACATCGGTTTTACAACCAGGTAGGCTGTGGAAGTTGCATTAAAAGCAGGCAAATAAGGTACAAATCGGAGGTTCATGCCCGGATCGTAGGGGCGCGCGGCATGCCATGTCCCCGCGCCCCCACTTCCATAATTCTCTT
>JACQYL010000106.1 GCA_016208165.1 Deltaproteobacteria bacterium | reverse complement strand
TTGTGACACACAAGATCACAAATGTCTAGTTTCACTTGTTCACAATATCGCACCAAGCGGAACATATTTCTGACAAATGCTATATACCATTCGATTCCGCCTTTGGGAACCGAACCGGCGTCCAAAATGGTGGTGGGAGAAATAGCTACTTCACCCGGCTCCAGCGGCGAATGAAGACCGCCACCTCGGCCTTGCCGATCTCTCCTCGATCGACGGACAGCACCAGCTCGGCGAAATCATCCTCCGGCGCGTCGAAGGCGTGGCCGTTGAGCAGCAGGAAGACCAGCGCCGCTACCGCGCCGACCCGCTTGTTGCCGTCGAGGAAGGGACGATTCCTGACCAGGTGGAAGAGATAGGCGGCGGCCATCTCATAAACGTAGGTATGCAGAAACTCGCCGCCGTAGGCAGCAGACGGCATGCCGAGCGCCGATTTGAGCAACTCGATATCCCGGATGCCGGAGGCGCCGCCGTAGCGGGTGATCTGATCCCGCTGGATCTCCAGCACCTCGGTCAGGCTAAGAAATTTCACAACCTACTCCGCCAGCTTTTTGAGCGCTTTGGAATAGCGGACGTTGACCTTGTCGAGGGCTTTCTTGAACGCATCGCTGCGGTCGGGATCCTTGATGGGGGAAAGAATCAGCACCCGGCCGTCGGTAGTGACTTCGAAAGGAGTTTCGGCGTCGGCTCCGAGCAGTTCCAGGACCGGTTTCTCGATCACCAGCGCCAGGCTGTTGCCATGCTTGGTCAGCGTTTTGATCATCGCGGCCTCCATGATTTATGGTTATTACAACGTCAATACAAAGATAAAACGGACAGAAAATTTCGTCAAGAAAGATGATGGGGGTTTCCGCGGACCTCCTGACCCCGGCTTAATGACTTGATCGAAACGGCGACGATTCTTCTTGCACGACAGTACATGCGTCAGAATAAGCCCCGACCTCGCACTGGAGTTTTGCATCGCAATTCAGGATTTGATAGACTCGAAAAGACGGATCAAAGAGTCCAACTCCTGGGTGAAATCTCAATTCGGGGTCCACTGGCAAATGACGGATACCGGCAAGAGCAACAGGTGGAGTTTTGTCGGATTGGCAAGTAAAGCATTCGTCCTGGCCTCCGTGGTGGCCGTGGTCCTGCCGGCGCCGCGGTACGCCGGCAGCCTCGGCAGCGCGGAGTATATGGTCTGGGTGATGCGCTTGTCCTGGGTGCTGCTGCTGACCGTGGGCTTCGTCGGCGTGTCGTTACTGGCGGGTTTCGTAAACGGATGGCTGCAGAAGAATACCCGAAAAAGGGAATGATTTTCATCCTGGTTCATGGGATTTTGGCGATGGTCATGTATGGGGCCGCGATAGGCCGCGCCCTCGACATGAATCGTGAACAATTCGGCAAACCCGTTTCGGGTTCGGTGCCAACGATTGTTCGTTCATTCAAATCCGCCGTCACCAAACGCATTAACTCGATACGCCGCACCCCAGGCGCCAAATTGTGGCAACGCAATTATTGGGAACACATCATCCGCAATGAATCGGAATTGAACCGAATCCGCGAATACATCCGCAACAATCCCACAAAATGGGAGTCGGATGAATTGAATGGACGTGCGAAAGAAACCGGTCGGTCGCTCCTGCCTGCATCTGAAATCGAGGTCTGGATGGTATGATGCCGGGGGCATGGCGGGCAGTGCCCCTACAAAGTGTCGTGAACAACTTGGCCCGGGCGGGGGAGCGATTCCATGCCCATATCCACCCAGGGCCATAATTTCATATGGTAGCGTTATGACAACAGCCTTTCTCGCACTCGCCCTTGGCTTGGCGCTCCTCGTGTGGAGCGCCAGCTATTTTGTGGACGGCTCCGCCTCCACCGCACGGTATTTCGGAATGCCGCCCCTTTTGATCGGCATGGTGATCGTGGGCTTCGGTACTTCCGCGCCTGAATTGGTGGTATCCGCAATTGCCGCGTCACAAGGTAATCCGGGCATTGCCCTCGGAAACGCTTACGGATCGAACATCACGAATATTGCACTGATCCTGGGACTTGCGGCAATGATCAGTCCCATTGCCGTACATTCGCAGGTGCTTCGCAAGGAATTACCGATACTGACCGCAGTCACGGTCCTGGCCGCCTGGCAGGTCTGGGACGGCGAAATCACCCGTATCGATGCTTTTGTGCTGCTGGGTGTGTTTGCCGGACTGATGGCTTGGAGTATACGGCAAGGCATGCAGAAACGAACAGACGCGCTGGGCAGCCAAGTCGACCAGGAGTTGAAGGTGCATGCGATGCCGATCCGCCAAGCGGTTTTCCGGCTCGCCATCGGCCTGGTCCTGCTGATCGTGAGTTCCCGTGTCCTGGTGTGGGGGGCGGTCGAAATCGCTCACGGTTTCGGGGTGAGCGACCTGTTCATCGGACTGACCGTTGTGGCCGCGGGAACGTCGCTGCCGGAGCTGGCTTCATCCGTCATCGCCGCGCGCAAGGGAGAGGATGACATTGCGCTGGGTAATGTCCTCGGCTCCAACCTGTTCAATACCTTGGCCGTAGTGGGAATAGCCGGAACAATAAGTCCCATGAATGTGGGGCCTGAAATATTCTTCCGGGACATCCCGGTCATGGCGGCGCTCACTGTTTCGCTGTTCGTCATCGGTTATGGATTTCGAGGTTCCGGGCGAGTCAACCGCATCGAAGGGGCGGTGCTGCTTGCCTGCTACGTCGGCTACATCGGGTATTTGGCGACCCGTGTCTCGAGGCTGTGAGATTCGCCGTCAGAGGCAGTGTTTTTTTAGGAAACCTGTCATGAAATGCATGATGCCAAAGTTTTCGAGCCTTTTGCCCGTGACGATTTTGGCCCTCCCTTTGTTATTCTTGTCGTCGATGTCTAATGGGGCCGGCGAGAAAAGCGGAGATCGCGCATCGGCGGAGGACGGGGCGGCCATTTATCGTTTAGCGCCGGACAGCAGGGGAGGGCAGGCTTATAAGCTTGTTTATCTTGTGCGTGCGCCGTTGGATGTATTTTGGAAATTCAAAACCGATTTCGATAACGATTTCTTGGTAACCAACAAATACATTCGAGAGCACCGTTTCATTTCACGCAGCGGCGACAGCGTGATTACCGAGGACGAATATACCCATGTGCCTCGAATCGTTTTCAGATGGAAAACCACCGTGCATTCCGCCATCCATCGCCTTGATTTTGTCCTGATGAATCCGGAAGAGTGCGATCAGAAATACCATTATGGGTACATACGGATAGAGTCTGTACAGGGAAGCACTCGAGTGACCCAGGTGGCCTACTTCGATTTCCGGGGCGCCTCCATCTGGGCCGTCTATCCGTGGGGAGGAGGCATGAAAGATTTTCTCTCATACACGGCGCGTTGGGAGCAGGAGACCGTCTTGCGCTTGACGGATCGCTATTCCGGCCGGGAATTTAAAGGAAAAACAGACGATGAACAGACTCCGCCGCTTAATCGATAAAGTCATTCTTGCGTCCTTCTTACTGGTTCTTTTTTCAGCCGGTTGCGCAACCATACCGCTACCCACCCAATCGGGTCGCATTGGAGAAACCGGACCGCTGGGAAGCTGTGCGGATTTTTTTTCGTCCCTCGATCAGCGAATCGAAGAATCCGAGGTTCTCGATCCCGGTGTTTTCCGGGTGAAGGGATATCCTTACTTGAGAGTGAATCGATTCTTATCCTCGTTTCGCGAGGAGGTGGACGATGAAACTGCCTTTGCCGCGTGGCTGGATCGATTGCAGGAGCTGGATCGAGAGGCTCGCAAATATGAAATCGCCAACCTGCCTGATTCGGCCGAAGCGACTTCGGCGCCCGTGATCGACCCGGCCGAACTGAACAGGAGAACCGCTGCCTGTGGGGATCTTCTGAAAATGGCGGATTTTCCAAACGGCGAACATCGCCGGGCGTTGCGCGAGCGCGCTTCGGCGTCCGACGAGTATATCACACTCAGAAGAGTTCTCGGCATTTACCCATTCACCGGTTTGTTTATTTCTCACGGAGTGTCCAAGTGGCATGCCGAGGTACATAAGCGCTTTTCGCTTGAACCTCCTGTCGATTGGAAAACCATCCGTTATGGCACGGACCGGGAAATCGATGCGACGTCCGTAACTCAAATCTTCTCATCGACAAATCGTGATGCACTGGGCGTTCCCGTGTACACCCGCGAAGAGCGAGAGGCGCTCTTCCGGCTGCACGCCCCGATTTGGGAAATCCAGATCCAGGGCGACTGTGACCGAATCGGAGCCCCTGTTTGGACCGACAAGGGCATTCTCGAGGTCCGTACGGGAGACCCGGTAACCTTCACGCTGCTTTCGTTCACGCGTTTCGGAAAGGACGTTCTCACCCAGCTGAACTACATCATCTGGTTTCCCTGCCGGCCCAAGGAGGGCCCTCTGGACATCTATGGGGGATTGCTCGACGGAGTCAATTATCGCGTCACGCTGGATACGGACGGAGTTCCGCTTCTGTATGAGACGATTCATAACTGCGGATGCTATTACAAGGCCTATCCCACCAATCGGCTGCAGGTTCGCGAAAAGATCGATTATGCCGAACCCCCACTGATTCTCAAGGCGCCCGATCTGGATTTTTCGAAGCAATTCATGACGCTGGCTATGGAGAGCCGAACCCACTTCGTTCAGCACTTGTACCCTTTGTCTCGCGAAGCGCGGCCCCCCATGGCCGTTTATGCGTTCGCGGACTATAATCAACTCCGGAGCCTGCCCCATTCCAAGACGGGGCGAAGAAGCATGTTCGGCCAAGACGGCATCGTTCCGGGGAGCGAGAGGCTGGAACGATTTATCCTGTGGCCCACGGGTGTTCTCTCTCCGGGCGGTATGCGCCAGTGGGGCCGTCATGCCGTCGCGTTCCTGGGCGAACGCCAGTTTGACGATCCATTTTTTATGGACAGGATGTACACGAGAGCGAACTCCCACTGATTCTATTCACCGAAAATTTACGACCCCTATTGGGCGGCAGGTCCCGAGTTACGGGTAATGCCGCTCTTCCCCAACCAACGGACTTCACCACGCAACGCAGATTGCGTGGCGGGTGCTTCCTCGACGGGTTCGTCACAGGTATATACCGTAGGTGACAGATCCTATCCGCATCTTCCCGACGTTTCGTCCGCATTTCGAAGTCAATACGGAGTCTTGAAGTCTTTTATAGGGTATTCACCTTATATTTATTCTCTCAAAACCTTCGTATTCTCGGTACTCATCATTTCCAGAATGAATCGGAGGAAAGCCGGTAACGAACGCTACAGCGAGTGGAGTACGCCTCTTCGCCGTCGCGCAGTTCGAAACCGACACAAAGGAGGAGATATGGCCGCTAAAATCTTCGTTAATCTTCCGGTCAAGAGTCTTGACCGGTCCGTCGAGTTTTTTGGAAAACTGGGCTTCAAGTTGAGTCCTCAGTTCACGGACGACACCGCCGCCTGCATCGACGTCAGCGATGACATCCACGTTATGCTGTTGAGCGAGGCCCTGTTTGAGGAGTTTACTCCCAAGTCCATTTGTGACGCCTCGAAAAGCACGGAAGTGCTTGTGAGCTTGTCTTGCGAAAGCCGACAGCAGGTCGATGAGTTGATCTCCAAGGCGGTGGCTGCGGGAGGTACGACCTATAGTTTCCCAAAAGATTACGGTTTCATGTATGGGCATGGATTCCAGGACTTGGACAATCACATCTGGGAACTGATGTACATGGAACCCAGCGTGGTGAACATCGAGCACATACCTACTTACCAAACGTGCACTCAGTGGAGCGACACCGGTTCCGCTTTTGCAGCTCAACAGTGGATTGGAAAAAACTGACCATGAACCTCTCGCCGTGCCATCCGGGATTCTCGACGCCCGGCTGAAAGATCGACCGGTGACTTCATCGAGAGCCTTGTGAAGTTGGACCTCGAAGACGAAGATTCGGCATCGTGGTACGAAGAGGGGTGTTACCCGGGAGCCCGTGTTTGTGGCCGCTCCGAACGCGTCGAAAGAGGACGACGGGATCGTGCTTTCGGTGGTGCTGAACGCTCGGAAGGGACGTCGTTTCTGCTGATCCTGAAACCCTCCAGCTACGAGGAATTCGCTCGATCGGAAGTTTCCAGTCCCATTCCTTTCGGCTTCCAAGGTAACTACTTTGCCGGGGCCAAAGGGCCGCAATCCTTCCATACACTCCACAGATAAGATTGAAAAGCCGCAAGGGCCGGCGGGTCCGGCTGCAGCGCACTCGGGGGAGCCTCCCTCTTGATGCGGGTCCGGATCCTATCCCCACGACAAGCAAGCGTGGATGTCTGTCCGGAATCCGGCGATCTTTTTTTATGTTACACAAGACACTGCAAATATTATATCTTACGGCTTGCAGAAATATCGACTGACCGATAAAGGGCAATAGTGGCTGAAAAGCCGCCAGGATGAACCGCATTCAACTCCGGATAATGAATTCCGAAACCCGGAAGGTTCGTTTTCCCCGAACATCTCGCGAAGGTAACAAGAATGATTGTGCTTCATATGGGAGTCTATGCCGGGCTCCCGTTTTTGTGGAGTGAAGCCCCGACCGGGAGCTTCGATGCGACCGGTCCGACTACCGGGAAAAAGACCCGGCAGCGCAAGCTTGGAAGATACCCTTTTGATCCCGGTCTTTCGTTTCTTGCCGAATCTTTGATCCATGCCTCGGCGGGGTTCAGGCTGGATCCGTACGAGGAAAGCGGAACTCGGGCCTCGTTTTGGGCGCCGTCAACGGGAGGAGGACCGATCCCGTCGAGCGAGCTGATCGCCGAATCGCCGGACCAGGACGAAGAGCCTACTCTGAAACCGTGGCTTGTGGAGATCTACCCGCTGTCTGGGGAAGAAACGGTCGAGCTGTTGTGCGAGTGCATGGGCAAACGGATCCTGGCCAGGGGTCTGGTCATTGGATCCGATGTGGCGTTTTGGTCCGAAGCCCTGCGGTTTGCCGGTTCTCTCGTCGCCCGCCGGAAGTTGGTCCCCGGTCTCGTTTTAGAGGAAGACGAGGCCAGAGCCGTCTGGGAGCCGGTGTTTTTCGGGAAGGATGTCGAGCACCTCTCCGCGCTCGCGCGGCGTATGCCTCCGGCGGCCCGAGCCTTCACCGACGTGACCGCAAGGGAGGCTCCCTCGGCGCCCGCCTACAGCGTTCTGGAAAAATTCATTTCTGAAAGCGTGGACAGTATCGTCCGTCTCTCGACGCAGCCGTCCAGGGGAGTTTCCGAGAGACTCTCCCGCTCTTCCGCGGTCTTTTCGAGCGTCCATGACGCATGGTTGAATGCACTGCGGACTCCGGACGGAGTCGTCCAGGCTTCGAAACCGGAGATCGAGCGGTTGTTCGGAGAGATCGGACGCTGGCGTCTCAAGCTCGAGATGCTGAGCAACGCGCCGCTGAGGTTGTGCCTGCGCCTCGAGGAACCGGAGAACTCGCCCGGCCGGGGCGCCAAGAAGAAGGCCGATCAGCCGTGGTACGTGCGGTATCTGCTCCAGCCGCGCAACGACCCCAGTCTCTTGATTCCCCTGGAAAGCATTTGGCCGGGAGGTAAAGCAAAAAATCCCGGTGTCGAGGGACTGGGCGCCAATGCATTGGAATACGCGCTTGCGTCCCTAGGGCAAGCGGCCGCCATTTGCCCCCGAATCGAGCAGAGCCTGAACACGGCCAAGCCCTCCGGGTACGAGTTGGACAATGCGGGCGCGCATGAGTTCCTGACGCAGAAGGCGGCCGCTCTGGACCAGTCGGGTTTTGGGGTGCTGCTCCCGTCCTGGTGGACCCGTACGGGAACCAAAGCCAAAATTTCGGCGCGGGCCAAAGTTAAGAGTTCCGAACTTTCCGGAGGCGGCGGCCTCTCGCTCGAGACGCTGGTCCGGTTCGATTGGGTGCTGGCATTGGGGGGAGAGGAGCTGTCCTTCCGGGAACTCGAGGCCCTGGCGAGGCTCAAAGCGCCCCTTGTTCAAATCCGCGGGCAATGGGTGGAAGTGAACACGGCCGATATTCAAGCGGCCGTCAAGTTCTGGAAAAACAAGGAACCGGAAGAAACCCGTCTTCTGGATATCGTACACATGCATATAGGGGCAAAGGAAGCCCCACATGGATTCGGGTTTGACGGCGTTCAAGTCGAAGGAAGGCTCCAGGATTTTCTGGAACGGATCGACGGGCGCCGGTCGTTCGAGGAGCTGCCCGCGCCGGAAGGCTTTTCCGGAACGCTCCGCCCCTACCAGGTTCGTGGTTATTCCTGGCTCTCGTTTTTGCGCGAATGGGGCCTCGGAGCTTGCCTTGCAGACGACATGGGCCTTGGAAAAACCATCCAAACACTCGCCCTCGTGCGGCGCGACTGGGCCGCCAACGGCAAAGGGCCGGTGCTTCTGGTCTGCCCCACCAGCGTGGCCCAAAACTGGCGGAAAGAGACGGAGCGTTTTACTCCGGGGCTCCCTGTGTACATACATCACGGAACGACCAGAAAGAAGGAAGAGGACTTTAAGAAGCTTGCCGCACGATCAGCCATCGTCATCTCGACCTACGCGCTCCTGCAACGGGATATACGGTTTCTGAGGGAAATCGATTGGGCGGGGATCGTATTGGACGAAGCGCAGAATATCAAGAACCCGGAAACCAAACAGGCCCGAGCTGTCCGCTCGTTGCAGGCCGGCTACCGCATCGCCCTGACGGGGACTCCTGTGGAAAACAACGTGGGAGACCTCTGGTCCATCATGGAGTTCCTGAATCCTGGCCTTCTCGGTCGGCAGGCGGATTTCAAAAAACGCTTTTTCGTGCCCATCCAGACCAGGCGCGATCCGGACGCTGCCACGCGTCTGAAAACCATTACCGGTCCGTTCATTCTGCGAAGGCTGAAGACGGATCGGACTATTATCTCGGACCTGCCGGAAAAAAACGAGATGAAAGTCTATTGCCCGCTGACCAAAGAACAGGTCTCGCTTTACAGCGCCGTGCTGGAAGAGGTCGAGACGGCGTTGAACGAAGCCGAGGGCATCCAGAGAAAAGGGCTGGTCCTGGCGACGCTTTCGAAGCTCAAACAGGTCTGCAATCATCCCGCGCAGCTCTTGGGAGATCGCTCCTCGATTCCCGGACGTTCCGGCAAACTGGAGAGACTTACCGAAATGCTCGAAGAAATTGTCGAGGTCGGGGAACGTTCCCTCATCTTCAGCCAGTTCGCGGAAATGGGAGAAATCCTCCGTCAATACTTGGAAGAGACCTTTGGCATGGAAGCGCTTTTCCTGCACGGCGGCGTTTCTAAGAAACGCAGGGATCGGATGGTGGAGCGTTTCCAGGAACATGCCAACCCTCCGAGTTTTTTTATCCTTTCGCTCAAAGCGGGAGGTGTGGGTTTGAATCTTACCAATGCTAACCATGTCTTTCACTTTGATCGGTGGTGGAATCCGGCGGTGGAAGACCAGGCTACGGACCGGGCGTTTCGCATCGGACAGACGCGCAATGTCCAGGTTCATAAGTTTATTTGCGCCGGAACCCTCGAGGACAAAATCGACGAGATGATCGAGCGAAAAAAACACATTGCCGAAGAGGTGGTGAGTTCAGGCGAGGGGTGGCTCACCGAGCTTTCAAACGATGAATTGAAGCAGCTCTTTGCATTGAAAAAGGATATCACAGGAGTATAACCATGTACCGTTGGCGGTATCGGAATTACACCCCTTCCCGACCCAGGGAGGCCAAAGGCGGAATCAAGGCGCAAAGCAAGAGCGGGAAGTTCGGCGAATCCTGGTGGGCCAAACGATGGATCGGGATTATCGAAAGCTTCAACATAGGCGCGCGTTTGGGTAGGGGTAAGTCCTACGCGCGGAAGGGACAGGTGCTTTCCATCGACATCGAAAAAGGCGCAGTCGCTGCCCAGGTACAAGGCTCCCGGGCCCGACCCTACAAAGTCGAGATGCAGGTGAAAACACTCACGGAAAACCAGTGGAAGCTCATAGGGAAAAAACTCTGCGAGAGCGCCCTGTTTGCCGCAAGGCTTCTTGCCGGCGAGATGCCCCAGTCGATCGAAGAGGCTTTCAATGCCTCCAAAGTGCCTCTTTTTCCCACAAGAAGTTCGGATATCAAAACGGATTGCTCCTGCCCGGACTGGTCGAATCCCTGCAAGCACATCGCAGCCGTGCACTACCTTCTGGGCGAAGAATTCGACCGGGACCCGTTTCTGATCTTCAAACTCCGCGGGCTCGAGCGAGACGAGCTGATCTCTCTGCTCAGTCAATATGCCAAGGCGGAACCTCGATGTTTCGATGAGGGAGGACCATCGCAATCCGGAAAAGGGAGGGCGGATGCTCCGGAGCCTCTTCCCAAAGACCCCGCGCTTTTCTGGGGAGGCGAACCGAAAGCCGATGAAACGGAAGAGGACGTCGATATACCAAAGATTTCAGCCGCCCTCGTCAAGCGCTTGGGTGGTTTTCCCTTCTGGAGAGGCGAGGAGTCCTTTCCGGACGTCATCGATTCCATCGTGAGCGCAGCTTCGCCCGCGGGCCTGGAAGTATTTCTGGGGGAGTGGAAAGAAGCCGGAAAAAGGTGAACGTCTTTTTCCTGGTTCGGCATCGCTTTCATAGCACCTGCTCACGGCGTGGAAAACGCAGCCAAGCAAAACCTTGCGCATTCCGCCATTTGTTGCTCAACGGTATTGATCCTTCACGGGCAATTTTGATAGGCCGTTTACATGAAGACTACACACGAGATCCTGTTTTCCGATTCCCGAGCCATGAAGGCCCTTCCGGACGAGAGCGTCAATCTCATCTTGACATCGCCCCCATACCCCATGATCGAAATGTGGGACGAGCTGTTCTCCTTGCAGGACGCCGGAGTGAAAAAGAAGCTCAAACAGGGCGACGGGGCGGGGGCCTTCGAGTTGATGCATCGACTGCTCGATTCGACCTGGAAAGAAGCGTACCGGGTGATCAAGACAGGCGGTTTCGCCTGCATCAATATCGGCGACGCCGTCAGGACCATCGACGGGAATTTCGTTCTCTACACGAATCACGCGAGAATTCTGAAGTCCGCCCAGGAGTTGGGTTTTTCATCCCTTCCGTGCGTGCTTTGGCGAAAGCAGACCAACGCCCCGAACAAGTTCATGGGATCGGGGATGCTCCCGGCCGGGGCCTATGTCACGTTGGAGCATGAATACATCCTCATATTGAGAAAAGGCCCGAAAAGGGAATTCATCATCGAGCCGGAAAAAGAGAATCGACGTGAAAGCGCGCTTTTCTGGGAGGAGCGCAACACCTGGTTCTCGGATGTGTGGTTTGACGTGAAAGGTACACCCCAGGCGCTCAACGACAAGGATGCGCGCAACAGAAGCGCGGCTTTTCCCTTTGAACTGGCGTATCGCTTGATCAATATGTATTCCGTCAAGAACGATCTGGTCGTCGATCCTTTCCTGGGGATCGGAACGACTACCGCGGCGGCTATCGCATCCGGCCGAAACAGTGTGGGCTATGAACTGGACCCGACTCTTGGAGACGCCCTGTTTCGACTCAAGGATGGGATTGTCGATACTTCCCGGCGGCTCGTTCGGCAAAGATTGATCAGACACGTGGAATTCGTCGTTCAACGGCTCAAAGCCAAAGGCGTCTTGAAGCATGAAAACATTCACTACGGCTTTCCGGTGATGACGTCGCAGGAGAAGGAATTGCTGTTCAACGATCCCCAGAACATCAAAGCCACATCACAAAACGCCTACGAAGTGGAATACTCCACTGTGCCGCAGAAGGAATTTTGCAGGAATTGGGCGTCGGAACTGGAGCAGGACAACATAGATGACGCCGTCGATAAGCTGCGTCATGCCGTAGTCGCTAGGAATTCAAAGCAGGCTACGATTTTTTAGAAGTCGAATTCGAGGCTGATATAATCTCACATAGTTTATCTGGTTTTGCACAGAAGTCCTTACAGTTACTTAGATTTCTGCGTCTGCGCGATCCCCGCCTGCGGGCTTTGTTGGTCTGTCGGCTCTGGGCCTAAGCTCATCC
>JACQYL010000105.1 GCA_016208165.1 Deltaproteobacteria bacterium | reverse complement strand
TGTTCCCCCGGACCCCCTCTGTTCCAGGCCTCTCAGCCGAAGGCTGTGAGGCCTGCTTTAAACGTTTTGAAGGGGGCGACAGGGGGGAACTTTTTCAAAAGTTCCCCCCTGTGAATGGTTACGGAAGCGCTTTTACATGGAAGTCGTCGCATGATCCGGGTTGGATTGATTTTCCTCTAAACATTCGGCTATGATTTTATGTCCCATGCCGGAATATGTTTGGTCAACACAGATTGTGTTCGATAATCGACGCAATTACAATTCGAGAGGTGGATATGGTCCGCGCTGAAAATGCAAGTTCTTTTCCCTTGAAGGCCTTTTGGTGTGTTCTGTGTGTATTGCTGGTTGGTGTGGTCCATGCAGCGGCGGCCGATTCGCCGCGCGTGGTGCTGGTGCTCGATGCCTCCGGGTCCATGTGGGGTCAGGTTGAAGGCAGGGCGAAAATCGTTATCGCCAAAGAGGTGATGACCGAGCTTATTGACAAAATGCCGGCGGATTTTCAGACCGGCCTGATGGTTTACGGCCATCGCCGACAAGGCGACTGCAAAGATATCGAAATGGTTGTCCCCGTGGGGCCTCACAATGGCGCAGCCATGAAGGCCAAGATACTTGCCGTCAGCCCCAAGGGCAAGACCCCTTTGAGCGAGGCGGTGCGACAGGCGGCTCAGGCCTTGCGTTATACCGAAGAGCGGGCGACCGTTATTCTGGTAAGCGACGGCCTGGAGACGTGCGATGTCGATCCCTGCGCCCTTGCAGCCGAACTGGCCATGAGCGGCATGGATTTCACGGTTCATGTAATCGGATTTGACATCAGCCAGGAAGATCAGGGTCGGCTGCGTTGTCTGGCCGATAAGACCGGAGGGCTTTTTCTGGCCGCGGATGATGCCGGTTCTCTTCGTGAAGCGCTTTTCAAAACCGTTGAAGAGGTCAAGGCGCCTCCTCCGCCGGTCGTGGAAGAACCTGGGGCCGCTGTTTTGAAAGGTCCGGAGAGCGTTTCGGCAGGGTCGACCTTTTCCGTGGAGTGGGAGGGGCCGGACAGTCGCGGCGACTATATCGCCATTGCGGAAAAGGGTTCGGAGGACGCCCGTTATGTGGACTATGCGTATACCAAAAATGGCAATCCTGCCGGATTCACGGCGCCCGGAAAGGTGGGGGACTATGAATTGCGCTACATCCACGCCCGGAGCAAAAAAACGATCGGGCGCGCCGACATCAAGGTCACCCCGGTGCAGGCCGCGGTTCAGGCGCCGGCCGAAGCCGATGTCGCCGTCGAGTTTGAAGTCCAATGGCAGGGACCCGCCTATCCGAGCGATTACATTTCCATAGCGCGGCCGGACCAGGAGCCGGGCAGTTATGTGAATTACACGTACACCAGCAAGGGATCGCCATTGAAAGTGCGGGCGCCCTCGGACCCGGGTCCCTATGAAGTGCGCTACATTATGGCCAAGGGGAATAGTTTGCTGGCCAAGACGACTATCGAGATCAAAGGGGTAAGAGCTTCCGTGGATGCGCCCCCGGTTGCGGACGTGGCCGCAGAGTTTGACGTAACCTGGGAGGGGCCGGGCAACAAGGGGGACTATATCTCCATAGCGCGGCCGGACCAGGAGCCGGGTACCTATGTGAAGGGGCCGGGCAACAAGGGGGACTATATCTCCATAGCGCGGCCGGACCAGGAGCCGGGTACCTATGTGAATTACACGTACACCGGCAAGGGATCGCCATTAAAAGTGCGGGCGCCGTCCGATCCGGGGACCTATGAAGTGCGCTATATCCTGGGTCGTGGCAACAAATTGCTCGCCGCCACCACCATTGAGATCAAGGCGGTGTCTGCTTCGGTTCAGGCCCCAGCTTCTGCGGACGTGGCTGCAGAATTTGACGTAACCTGGGAGGGGCCGGGCAACAAGGGGGACTATATCTCCATAGCGCGGCCGGACCAGGAGCCGGGTACCTATGTGAATTACACGTACACCGGCAAGGGATCGCCATTGAAAGTGCGGGCGCCGTCCGATCCGGGGACTTATGAAGTGCGCTATATCCTGGGCCGTGGCAACAAATTGCTCGCCAAGGCTACGATTGAGATCGAAGCGGTCAGCGCAAAGGTATCACCACCGGCAACTGCACATGTAAATACAGGGTTTGAAGTCGCATGGGAGGGGCCGGGCTATAAAGGGGATTACATCTCCATTGCGCGGCCCGACCAGGGTCCGGGCAATTATGTCACCTACTCCTATGCAAAGGACAATCCGGTGAAAATCAAGGGCGTCAAAGAGCCTGGGACCTATGAAGTGCGGTACATCCTGGGTCTGGGCAATAAAATGTTAAGCAAGGCGACGATTACCATTAAATAATACGCTTCTCTACGAAGCTCCAGTTCAAAGCGCAGCTATGACGAAACCCCGCGTTCCCAAGTGCAACTTGGGAACGAGAACCGAGAAATAAAAAAAACGGTCATTCCTGCGGAAATCCAACACGAAGCCACTGAACTTGCAGTTTGAATTTTTCATGGGTTTTCGCATACGAATTCTATCGGGTTCCGGACACCACCCGCTGCTGCCTTTTTCTGCCGACCTGGCGCACGGCCCGAGGGAAGGGTTCTAGCTTATCAATCCCGATCGTTTGAGCTCGGCGGCCTCGTCTTCCAGGCCCATAGCCTGTAATTTCCTTACGGTGGGTCTTCCTGTTTCCACATCCCAACCTCTTTCATCGTAGTATTCATTCAACCACGAATCCATGGTGTCTTGATCCAGGGTGCTGCCTCCAAGTTTCATGGGAAGCATCGTTTTGGGGAACCGATCGTCGGCGCGGGTGGCTCCTTCTCTAACGTTGAAGCACTTCTGCAAATTCCACACGCGTTCCGCACAGGTCAAGATGTCCCGGCCGGTCGTGTCGATTCCCGTGGCCGCGGAATAGAAATCCGCGTGGAGAGCCAGGTCGTACACCTGTGTCACGGGAGCACGGCGGCAGAGGCCCTGCATGGCCACCAGAGTGAGCATGTCCTCGGCGTACCGGGTCAATCTCGGCACGCTGAGCCCCTCCGGCCCGTCGCATACGCGATCCACGGCCTCTTCAGGCACCCCGACGGCGCCGCAGTACTTCACGTAGGACTCCCTGTCCCTTTTGCGAAAGGAGATGGACGTGCTTCTCTCCATCATGCCGGCCCGGTGATTGGTGACAAATCCAAAGGTCTCCGTTGCTCCGAGTATGCCTCCCTTTCCCACCGCCGAATCGACTCCCCGGATGGAGACGTCGTACTCTTCGGCTCCTCTGCCGATCTTGACCGCGGCGCCGTGCACGCCCTCGGCCAGAATATCCCCGAATCCCTCACGATACGCCATCTTCCGGGACAGCTCGTTGAAGGTCTCGGCATCGGACGCGAGGCTCAGACCGTCGGTGTCCTCCTTTGTTACGATGTTGTTCTCATAGAGCGAAACGGCGAGGCTCACGCCGCTGATCGCCGAGAAAAAATCCAACCCGTATCTATTGACCAGCTCCAACGACTTGAATATCTCATCATAGGGCCCAATGATTCGGCCCAGCATCAGATCCACCATGATCTTCGTCCCGGGCGCGGAGGCCAGATAGCTCAGACCCGCGTACTTCCCGTCCGGTATATTGACCCATGCGTTGCAGGCCACGGGACAGGATTGGCAGGCATAATACCCGCCTTTCAGGCGGAGAAACTCCTCTGGATTGACCGCTTGTAAAAATCCTGCCAGGAAACCGTACGTTCTCCACGCCCCCACCAACTTTTCCCGCGCCTTGAACCGGTTCACGGCCTCGTCAACCAGGGCGATGAATCTCTTCTTATCGGAAACGATGATTCCTTTGGTCCCGCGCACGGCCAAGGCCTTGAGCTTCTTCGAGCCCATTACGGCTCCCATGCCCGTCCTGGCAGCGGCGGAATGTTTCTGGCTCACAGGACATGCGAATCGCACCAGGTTCTCCCCGGCCGGGCCGATGCACGTTACCCGGTAGTCTTTGCCGAGCTCTTTCCAAAGGACATCCGTTGTCTCCCAAGCGTCCTTTCCCCAGAGACGGGTGGCGTCGCATATCTCGACGGAGTCGTCGTCGATCTTCAGGTACACCGGGGTGTCCGCGGCGCCGGTCACCACCAACTGATCGTAGCCGGCGTATTTAAGCATGTTGGCCACCGAATTCCCCGTATTCGCCCAGCCGATGAGCCCGCTGAGCGGGGACTTGGCAGTTATTTCGGCTCGCGCGGCCGTCGGAGCGAACGTGCCGTTGAGGGGGCTCGACCCCATGACCAGGACATTGTCCTCTGAAAGCGGATCCGCGCCGGGTTTTATGCGATCGTAGAGCAGTTTGGTGCTCATTCCGATCCCGCCGATAAACTTCCCGGCAAGCGCGTCCTCCAGAGGCGTTTGTTGTATTTTACCGTCGCTTAGGTTCACTTCCAGTATCGTACCGGCATATCCGAAGAAGTCCTTCATCTCTTCCTCCTATTCGAGGGACAACGCTCCGTACACACAGTGCTCCACGCAGATCCTGCAGCTATTGCAGTCCTCCGTGAAAGTGATCTTGAACCCTTGTCCTGGGACGAAATCATTGTGAATGTGAGCCAGGAGAGGGTTGAACGATCCCTGAAATGCATAGGAACACCAAAGCTCACAGGTGTTGCATCCACTGCATTTCTCTTCATGTACGATGATGTCGGACATGGACGAACTCCTTACGATAAATGGTTATCGCAGATTATGCGGCGGTTCTCTCATCCACGGCCTCCGGATACCTATTCCGCCCGTTCTCGAAGTCCTTGCTTTGGCTGAAATGATAGAAAGGTGCGTGAAACCGCTAAAAGCCCTTAAAATACGACCTCCAAACCTGATTGGAACCATTTTCCGTGTTTTTCGATAATACCTCTCCTGTCGGATTCTCTCAAGGCGTTTCACAAGCCATGCCTCCTTGATGCAATTACGGCCTGTTGTGCTTCAAAAAATACGGCTCGGCCCACGGTATGGTCGATGTTTCGAATTTTCGAAACCGGATCTAAGTGATTATCAGCTTTCTTAGGGATCAAATCTTGCATTAACTCCCGGCTCCTTCTTTTTCCACGATTTTAGAGCAGGACCACTCCTGGCGCCGTGTTTCCTCGTACCGTTTTTCAGTCGCTGAATCGTTCGGGTCAACCGTGCTGATCGGCGCTGTCTTCGCGGGGACTGGGCATGGGACCGTTGAGTGGTTGTCTTTCGCCTATTGAACTTGACACTCCATTTAACTTTCGCTACTAGAAAAGCCGCAGATTACTGTGACTACAGGGCCTCCTGTTTTTGACGAGATGGCGCCGATGATGCACAGCTCGTGATTTCACTGAATCTGCATGAATAAACGGCTTTCTATCAAGTTCCGCCGATAGATTGAGAGCGATGGCTTCACCATTTTTTCAAAATGCTCACCTATTAAAGGTGTTCATAATAAAGCATTTGGACAGTTAACGGTAAGCTATACAAAGACAAGGGGAAAATCGATGAAGACACCAAGTAAGAGCGCCGGAAATCTGAAAGAGATCATTAAGCATGCCATCACGGATCTTGAAATAACACCCAAAGAGTATGAAGATATTATGATTCTATCCCAAAATGACAATACTCTGGATAAGGAAGAGAAGGCTTTATTGTCTCAGTTTAATCAGATGCTGAGTGACGGCACCATTACAAGAGTCCGCAAGTAATCATCAAACATCTTGAAACAGGTTCGACACCTGTCCTTTTTCCGGAACTCCCTCCGATTCCGGGCGCGATAACAGAGCGAGGAGGCTTTCACAAGTCAGGACAAACGAGATCATGATCATTTGCCAAGGTCCTACTAGAGCGGTAAAATCTTTTTGCGCAATTTAGGCCTTGGGGTCTCTGCTTGATGCGCTCGACGATGTAGGTTCGTGGTGAATTCGGAGGGTACGGTTTCCCCTTCCTTTTCTCCATCGGCCGGGGGATCATTTCCTATACTGGAGTCGTACCATGTGCCGGAGGTTTCTCAAGGTAGTCTTAGTCACAGCCGCGATTTTGTCTGCGTGGAACCCGAACACAGGACTGCCGGACATTAGACCCACCGTGGCTGTGCTGGACTTCGAAAGCATTGGTTCCGAGGAGCACCTTGGCAAGGCGGTGGCTGAGATCATGCGTACCGAACTGATCGGCACCGAGAAATTCAGAGTTATTGAGCGCGCCCAGATTGGCAAGGCTATAAAAGAGCATGAACTCCGGCAATCCGGTCTCTTGGACGACGAAAGCGTTGTCCAATTAGGAAAACTGCTGGGAGCGGACTTCATCGTGGTGGGCTCCGTGGTGAAAATAGGGGGGGCCTATACCATAAACTCCCGAATGCTCAACGTGGTTACCGGGGAAGCGAAACTCGGAAGCAATGTGACCGGAGACGACGTGGACCTGATCACCGGCATGAGCCGTAGCCTCCTAAAGGACTTGTTCGGCGCAAAGATCCGACCCACGGACACCACCCTCAACGAGTCCCCGCCTGTTCATGTTAAAATCCATAGAAAGGCTCAAACGGACGTCACCCTCACGGACTGGCAATTTGGTCGAGGCGACGGGAGTATAATCGCGGACCGGATCAGGCTGCTGCCCGACGGACGGATCGAAGGATACAGCCACCCCAACGAATCCCGGTGGGGTTATGAAGGTGATACCGTGGTTTTTTACCACCAAAGTGGAAGCCCCACTTGTCGCTTCACTTCGGCGGGTCAGGAAGCAGGGGGGATTGTTCTCAGAGGCTCTTTCCTGCCTGACCCCGGAATTACCCACGTTCTAAGGGAAAAGGGAAAGACTCAAAAGGTTCAAATCGATGTCACCCTATTGGTGTGGCAGTTTGGTCGGGGCGACGGGAGTATAATCGCAGACCGAATCAGGCTGTTGCCCGACGGACGGATCGAAGGATACAGCCACCCCAACGAATCCCGGTGGGGTTTGGAAGGTGATACCGTCGTCTTTTACCACCGGAATGGAAGCCCCACTTGTCGCTTCACCTCGGCGGGTGAGGAAACGGGAATGGCTGTTCTCAGAGGTCCGTTTCTGCCTGACCCCAGAATTACCCACGTTCTAAGAGAAACCAGGTAAGGCTGTTCGATCGAGCGGATCGGGTCGACATCCACTTCAGCAACGCAATGCCCTTCACGGATATACTTGGCTTGAGCCCTTTTCTCCTTTCATGCGTCTTCTCGGTAAAGGGAGCACTTCCGCGTAATGTGTGAGTGAATGGCGGATAGGTTCGGAGAGGGGGTGGGTTCCATGCCACCAGATACAAGGTTGGGTTTGCGAGCGTAACCCAACGGATGCCCCATGTGGTTGGGTTTCGCAGTGCTCAACCCAACTTACTGTACGTCTTAAATCATCGGGGGTGGTAGTTACGGTGATTGCGCGTGCTTGAGAAAAACCGGCGCACATCCGCATGGGGTCGGCGGCGCCTTTGGCCGGAGAGGTTCCGCGTGGACGTTCTTTGGCCTCCGCCTCTGAAGAACGGCTGAAGGCCGCGGACCACGAGCCGGGCATTCAGGAAGCCACGCGGCTGATTTCCAGGACGTTGGGTATACCGTTGAAGTTCGATCCTGCTCCGTATCCCGTTTGAAGGGCGGAAGCGTGTTCCGTGTATCTTCCCACAATATTGGCGAGAATGGCGACTCCGGTGGGCGTGGCGAGCTCCCGGTCGATGGGACCTTTGGCAAACGGGATCCTGTAGGTCTCCAATATCTTTTTGGTCGCCGGAGCGGGCACGTCCAGCGTACCGTGGGAGAACGTCACGGTTCCACCGCCTACGGAGACCGGCGTGCACGTGATATCGGTTTCTCCCAGAAGCTCGAGCGCTTTGATGGTTCCCACGATATCGAAGACCAGATCGGCGCATCCGATCTCATGGAAATGCACATGGTGGGTCATGTGGTATTCCTGCTCGGCCTTGATGAGTGTTTCCAAGATATTCAGGGCGCGTTGCGTACCCTCGATATCCGCCGAACCGATCGCACGCTTGATATCCTCTATGGGAAAGGACATGTCCTCGCATACGGTATCGAGATGCAAGGCCGCAATTCCGTTTCTGGAAACCTTGCGCAGGACCGCTTTTGTGCTGATGAGTGTGGACGCGGCATTTTCCGCGGTTCTCACTACAGTTTCTTGATCGGCTCCAAGATCGATCAGGGCCGCCACCGACATATTACCGGCAATCCCGTTTTTGGCATTGATATGTAAGGACATCTATTCGACGCACCTCCGTACTTGCTTAACAGGCTGTTGAAAAACGCGATCTGCGGCGTTGCGCTTCATCCCTCGTCACTGCGACGTACTCTATGTACGTCTCATTCCTCGGGATTTGCGCGCCTTGCATCTCATCGTTTTTCAACGGTCTGTAACAACCCGGCTTTTTCAACGGGCTGTTAAGGATATGGAACGAGCACTGAAAGACTCCGACCAAGGGCCGTGCAAACGAACCGGAAGGTGAAACGCATCTCCCCGCTCGAAGCCGAAGCGGCTGATCACACGCTGATTTCGAAACCACCCGTAACGAACAACAAGCTTCCGGTAATGTAGTCCGATTCGTCGGATGCAAAGAAGAGCGCTGCGCGGGCTACATCCAAAGGGGCGCCCAAACGGCCCAGAGGAATTTTGGCTTCCGCTTCTTCCCGAACCGAAGGCTCCTCCAAGTCCTCCTTGGTCATTTCCGTCAGAATGACACCGGGCGCTATGGCGTTCACGCGGATTCCGTAGGGCGCCAGCTCGAGAGCCAAACCCTTTGTCATCATTCGAACCCCTCCCTTGGAGGTCACGTAATGGCTCTGGAATTCAATGGCCAACTCGGCGGCGATGGAAGCCAGGTTGATGATGGATCCAGGGCTCTTCAAACGAATCATCTCTTTGGCAACCTTCTGAGCGCAAAAAAACGTCCCTTTCAGGTTGATGTTCATGAGACGGTCCCAGTTTTTCTCCTTTATTTGCAGAAAGGGAAGATACTCCAGGATTCCTGCATTATTCACCAACACATCTATTTTGCCGAAACGTTCGAGCGCTTGTTTAACCCCCGCCTCAATGGATTCCACCGAGCTTACATCGATCCGGACAAAAAGGGCTTCTCCGCCTTTCTTTTCAATCAAGCTTGCCGTTTCCCGGCCTCGTTCTTCCACGATTTCCGCTATTACAATCTTTGCGCCGTGCTCGGAAAAGTGAAGGGCGATTTCTCTTCCGATGCCGGAGCCGGCCCCTGTAATGAAAGCCACCTTGTTGCTTAAACGCATGTCCGCTTCCTCCACATCAGCGTGCAATGAAAATGAAATGGAACCATCTAAGAGCGGGGCACGGAGCGGCCGGTCAAAGCGCGGCAACGAGTCCCTCTCCCGGCTCGATGCACCCTACCCGAAGCCGACTTGCCGGTTTTGGCAAAGTCCTGCAAGAAGATCGTCTCCGCGGGTGTTTCGGGCACGTTGGAGTATTGGCCGGCGGATGCCGGGGCAAATCCGTTTGGTTGGTCGGGGTTTCTCCCCGGCATCCTGAGGCGCAGAAACACGGAACCTCCCTGCCGGCCGGCGGCAGCCGTCCGGCGAGGAGGTCGAGGATTTAGTATCCTACGCGACCGCGGCAGCCGCGGCTGCCAACTCCGCCTGGTCCTTGGCCGCTATCTTGTCAATCCACGGAGGAATGTTGGAGAAGATGTTGGCGAAAGACGGGCATCCCGGAATAACGAGGGCCCCGCGGTCCTTCAGATTCTGCGGAGTGAGAGATCCTTCAGCTTCCAGGTCCAGCCAGTTGTTCCAAAGGCAGTCACCCAGCAGGCAGGTTCTCTCGGGTTTGAGATCATGGGGTATGTAGGTGTTGTTTCCGACGATAAAGTTGATGGGTTCTTTCAGCTTCTTAAGTGTTCCGGCTTCGTCCGGAAAGTTGAGCGTCATGCGAAGAAGCGGCTGACATCCGGTGACGCACCCGCCGTGCGTATATACGTCCACGTTGTCATAGTAGCCTTGGATGTCGTAGAGCTTGGCCGGCACGAACTTCACCATGACCTTCTGAAGGTCCGCGCCTTTGATATTGATCTCTTCAGGCTTGGCATGACCGAAGCCCTGCCGCCCGGCGAGACGCGTAGTGGGCACATAGTCCCAGGCGTATCCGGATGCCTGGGCCGCGACGGAATCCGCCGCAACGATGTCGTCGCTCATGACGATCATGTTCATATCGCGAATCACTTCCCAATCCCGGGCCACACCCGGACCGTCTCCCTGAATGGCCCACAGCCCGTCGATAATGGTCAGATCCGGATAGATGACCTTCAAGGTGTCCGTGAACTTCAGATGAACGTCGTTGGCGTGGCGCCTTTCCTTGTCATTCCTGTGATCCGTCATGCCGTCCTGCTTCAGCACGCGCGTATAATACCCCTGGGCGTTCTTGATGCCCAAAGTCATGTGCCCCTCGATGTGGTTTTTCCATTTGGGAACGGTGATAATGACGTCCGCATCCAGCAGCGCCTTGGGACATTCAAAATAGGGGAATGTACGCGCATCCGGAATGGTGGTCCTCACATGCGAATCGTACTCGAGGCAGATGACCTCGGCGCCCGCTTTTCGCGCGGCAGCCGCAATACCGTTCTGGACCATGACGTCAACGGTGTCGATGTCCGGCACTTGCTTTACCGCTGCGGAGTCGTCGGCGACGATGATTTTTCCCACGTCGGGGACTTCATCCTTGATGAGGCCGATAAGAGCCTCCACCAGGCGCGGGTCTACGTTCCAGGCCGCTTCGGGCGGAACCGGATAAACGGAGTTCACTTTAAGGAGCACGGAATTTCCGGGCTTGACGAATTTCTTCATGCCGCCCAAATAGTCGGCGCCTTCCTTGAGCATGGCTTTGACTTGTTTTACCGCTTCCTGTGTGTACTTGCCGGGGCTTCCCGCCACCTTGTCCCGCTTGATCAGGGCCACGGTAGACTTTTCGCCAAACTTTTCCGCGATGTGTGCATTCCTCATGGGACATCTCCTTCTGGATTTTTTTGGATCCATAGTCATCCGGGTATTTCTGGCCGGCCGTATGCGTCCGCTTCGACCGTGGAACCTCGAGCATACGCATCGACCCTTCCGGACGACCCTCCTAACGCGCTCTTCATGAGCCCATTCAACCGATGACCTTCGAATCGAAACTGCACAACGGATCAGGGTATACTAGGTTCCTCCCATCACGGTTCGAAGAATCCCTAAAACGGCATCGGCTTCGAAATCCGTGTTGGGTTCTACAAGAATCTTCTTCAATACGCCTTGAACAGGGGCTTTGAGCGAGACTTCCCGGCCGTCCGCCCGGCAGACAGCAATGACTTCGTTTTTTCGAACCCAATCCCCCAGTTCCTTCACCCATTCCACCAAAAGCCCTTTATCGGCGCCAAGATCCTCGGCGGAAAGGGTGAGTTTCAAGTCCGGCATTCGGGTCGCACCTCCTTTCTCTTAAACTTAGGACCGCACTATTACAAACGATTCGGATGAGGGACGCACCGGCGCATGGTTAGATCAAGTCGGCATGCCCCTCTTTCATTAAGACCTGCGTTCTGTTTTGTACGCTAAACTACTTACGACGGAAATGCTCCGTCCAAAGGGACCTCGGGATGAAACTCATCTCCTTTTCCGCGGTTGTTTTCGATAAGCTGAAAAAGAGAGGTCTAGGGCAGGGTCTCCGAGAACACGCCCGACCTGTCCGGGCTAAAAACGTGAACCACTTCGCATGCGTGGCAAGTTCCGGAAGCAGAAAAGCTCCCGCGAAGTGGGCGGTTTCGAGGAGATCGTCTTCTTCACTCCGGCGATTCTTTGCACGGGGTGTACCTACGTGTATGGGAACCCTCTGTTCCACAAGGCGCGAGAAATACCCGGCGGCCTCATCCCCTGTAAGCGCCCTGACGTGATCGAGCAGTCCCGGTCTTGCCGGGCATACGGCTTCGTCCGGTGGAAAGATGTTAACCTCGTCTTGCTGTTTTTGGGCCGTTTTTGCCGGTTGCGAGGTACGGATGGCCCGTGTCGGGTCTTTGGAGCCCCGAGTCCAGGTAAACACGAATTTGTTTATACGAGAAACGGCTGATTTCCACTGTTTTCGGTAAAGGGCTCTTCCGGTGGTTCTCTTTTTCATCGTACCGGCTTGATGGTATGAGATCGATAACAGCCTCTCTCCGGTTGGACTCCGGATTTTTCGACCATAACATGGGACGGCGGGCGTTCCTATCCGGGACGATTCTCATTTTACGAATGGGGGATTTTCCTAGGAAGTGGGAGAAACCCCTGTTTCGGGCTATAGGTAAAACTCCCGCAACAGGGGGGGAGCGCCGCGCCGGGCTCTCTCCCATGGGCCTGCTTTCGGTCCACGATCTTTTAACGTGCGGACACCACTTTTATATCATACTCTCTTACCTCATCCGGTGTCCATGAAAACCGCGGAGGATTCAGGGCGAATTCACCCGCTCGTAGGCCCCGCGGTCTACGCCGCCGCCCTGGGGGCGGCTGAATCCTTCCAAGTCGTGGTTCGGAATCAATCCGCCCAGCCCGCCCACAGGCGCGCCGCTGTCGATGGCCGGACCGGCGGCTTCCAGGTGACCGTCAAACGTTTCCAGGGTGTCGTCGACCACTTGAGGATCCTGGGAGAGGTCATTTTCCGACAAGCCGATGTTCCCTGGTTTTGCACGGTACACCACGTTGTAGTCGATCTGAGTATCATACAGATTCATTTGGTCGAACCAGATATAGCAGGTGGTGTCTTCCGGATCCAGGAACTCCCGGTTGCCGACAAAAATAGTGTTCTGGATGGTGACGGTTTCGGATCCATTGCAGCTACCGTCGTCGCATTCGGCGGTAAGGAGGCAGTCGCCATGCCCGGTAAGGGTTGAATTGACCAACGACACGGCGGTGTCCGGCCTGAGGGCGAACGCCAGCGCGGCGCCGCCCGCGCGGCAATCGTCCACTTGATACGTGAAGGATTTCCCGTTGAAAAATCCGCAGTCGCTCCTCATCAGGCTGTTCTCGATGCGCGAGGGACCGTTGACCTTGATCTGGTTCCCGGCATTGCCGTAGGATTGGGTTCTTCTGATCGTGATTTGGCTAGGAAGACGGGTATACAGCAGGTCAAGCCCGTCCGAAGTGTTGTATCTGAATATCGAATCTTCGATGACCCAATTCCCGCCGGTCTCTCCCGTACCGACTCCGTCGCCGTATCCGCCGGCTGTCTGAGCCCAGCAGTTGTTCATTGTTTCTTCAGGGTAGGATTCCGCGCAGCCGTTCCATTCCACCGTCCATTTTTTAAAGACCATGGTTCCGGTGTTGGCGTCAATGCCGTAAATGTCACCGTCCCATCCCACCCAGCCGTTGCCGGCGATTCGAACGTTATCAACGGTCCAGTCCGCCAGCCGGCCGGCGTGAATGCCCCCTCCTGCGAGGCCGTGGATATCCAGGTCTTTCAGCGTCACGTTGGAAGAATCCGATGCGCTGATGCCGAAAGCCGCCCAATCTCCGAACGGTGGGGCATCTCGTTCGCATCGAATTGCGGGGTTTGCGTGGGATTCGACACAGTCGGAATGATCGGTGAGTTCCAGGCAGGCGACGACAGCGTTATCCGTGCCCGCCAGGCCGAGGATTTGCCAGGGTCTTTCAGCGCCCCACAGCTCGGGTGGATCGGCGCAACCCTGATTCCACCCGGCCCCCAGCATACGGGTGGGGTTGGCCGGGGAAGGACCTGACGGCAGAGGCGGCAGATGACAGTCATACGCCCATGCAGCTCCGCACCAGTCCGAATTGGGGGCGCCTATGCCCATGCGGTAGGACCCGCTCGCGATGACCAGGGTTTCACCCCCCTGGATTTTCCATTCCCCGCTGTTGTTCAAGGCCCAGAACGGGTGAGACCAGGCGCAAGGCTGATCGGTTCCGAATCCGGGGTACGGCGCGTCTTTGAGGCCCGTGCATTGATCGGCGGTTCCCCCGTCCGTTCGGACATAGTAGATGACGCCCTGCTCATTCGACGGAGATAGCAGTAACCAGATGAGAATCGCCAAACTCATCGTTCCCGAGGCAAGTTTCAGACGGATCTCCTTTCCTTGGTTGTGCTCCGATCTCCTGTTGCGGAGAGGCAAAGATTATACCAGCCTTGTGCCTCGCGAAGATGTTTGGTAGAGATGCCCTCATCCCGGCCTTCTCCCCCCAGCGAATGATTACAGAACCGTACTTCTATACCACGGCCGGCACGTTGCGTTCCAATTCATCCAGCCAGGCGGTGGCTTCGGAATCGCTGGGGGCTCGCCAATCGCTGCGCGGCGACAAGGAGCCGCCCGAACCGACTTTAGGCGCGTTGGGCAGGGCCGAGCGTTTGAACTGGCTCAGTTGAAAGAACCTATGAAGGAATACGCGAAACCATTGCTTGATGGCCGGCAGGTCATATTCGTGGCGATCTTCGTCCGGGAAGCCGACCGGCCACACGCCTCGGTCGCGATCTCCCCAGGCATGGTGCGCGAGAAAGGCGACCTTACCGGGACGGAAGCCGAATCGGCTGACATAGTAAAGGAAGAAGTCCTGGAGTTCATAGGGTCCGATGGTCTCTTCGGTTCGTTGCGCGGGCATTTCCTGTGAATCGTCCGCTCCCGGCACCAATTCCGGTGAAATCTCGGTGTGTACAATGGACTCGAGTATGTCTTCGGCCTCCGGCAATTCCCCACGCCGGATCACCCAGCGGATTAAATGCCGGATCAGGGTCTTGGGCACCGAGGCGTTGACGTTGTAGTGCGACATCTGGTCGCCAACACCATAGGTCGTCCATCCCAAGGCCAGCTCGGAAAGGTCCCCGGTCCCGATTACAATGCCGCCGTGTTGGTTTGCCAGCCGGAACAGGTGAGATGTCCGCTCGCCGGCCTGCACGTTTTCGAAGGTTACGTCATACACCGGCTCTCCTTTGGCGAACGGGTGCCGGAGATCTTCCAGCATTTGCCGGCAGGACGGACGGATATCGATCTCCTCCGCTGAAACGCGTAGTGCTGCCATCAATTTCCAGGCGTTCGTCCGGGTGTGCTCACTGGTCGCGAATCCGGGCATGGTGTACGCCAGGACGTTTTTTCGAGGCAGGCCGAGCCGATCCATGCACCGGCAAGCGACTATGACGGCCTGGGTGGAATCCAAACCGCCGGAAACGCCGATGACCACTTTCTGGATACCCGTTGCTTCCAGCCGTTTGGCCAGGGACGCAACCTGAATATGGTAGGCTTCAAAACACCGCTCGTCCCACTCGGCGGGATCGGCGGGTACGTAGGGGAAGCGATCTACATTGCGCCGCAATTCCAGCTTGCCGCTCGGAGCGCCGATCCGGAAGGGTACGCGCCGCATATGGATAAGCCGGTCCGCGTGACAACGCACGGAATCGTTAAAGCTGGTCATCCGCATCCGCTCCTGTCGAAGGCGATCCAGGTCTATGTCGGCGGCGATCAGTTGCTCGTTGGGGCTGAAGCGCTCCGATTCGGCCAGCAGCCGGCTGTTCTCGTAGATCAGCGCGTGCCCGTCCCAGGCCAGATCCGTCGTCGACTCGCCGTGACCGGCTGCCGCATAAAGGTACGCGGAAATACATTTGCCCGATTGCCCCGCGACCAGATCGTGGCGGTACGCCCCCTTGCCGATGGTAATGTTGCTCGCCGAAAGGTTTGCCAGCACCGTCGCGCCCGCCAGGGCGGCATAGGAAGAAGGTGGAATCGGCACCCAGAGGTCTTCGCAAATCTCGACGTGCAGCACAAAGTCAGGGATATCCTCGACCACAAAGAGCAAGTCGCTTCCGAATGGAACCGTCCGGCCCAGCAGCCGAATTTCTCTCGATATCGCGGCGAATCCGGATGTAAATTGACGTTTTTCGTAAAACTCGCGGTAATTGGGCAGGTAGCATTTTGGAATCGCGCCCAGGACTTGTCCGCGGTGGATAAGCAGGGCGCAGTTAAACAGTTTTTGTTCCCATCGAAGGGGAGCGCCGACCAGCAATGCAGCCGGTATCTCTTTGCTTGCGGCTACGATGCGGCCGATGGCCTCCTCGGTCGCATCGAGCAGGCCGTCTTGATGGAACAGGTCTTCGTTGGAATAAGCGGACAATCCGAGTTCCGGAAAGAGCGCCAGCACGGCGCCTTCACCCGCCGCGCGCCGCGACAGTTCGATGCTCCGGTCGGCGTTGAACAGCGGGGCGCCGATCTTCACTCGTGGCACGCAGACCGCCGTACGTACAAATCCGTGCCGATAGATGGAATCGAAAGGAAGGGCATGGTTTGTCATGCATATTCACCGTTATTGGCCGACCTGAGCCGGCATAGGGCATTCACACTATCGTGGGATCCATGAACCGCTTCGCACGTCGAATGGATTCTTTTGTAACAATGCCCTGTACGCTTGTCATTGATGAACCGGTTGTCGGGGTCGCGGACGCAGAAACAATCCCTGCACGATTCCCCATTACTACCAAATCGCCGATCGGCAATCCAGGCTTCTTCGGCGAGAAAAAGAAAGGGCAAGCTAAACTTGCCCCTCGCTCCAGAACCGTTGGGATACTGTTCGTCGCATGGCCTTAGAAGTCGTTGAGATCTTTATCCTCCAACGGAATCATCGGCCCGGGATGGAGTACCTTCGCTTTGGGAACGGTCGCCGTGCTTTTTCCGAGTTTGCCGGACGCGGCGGCAAGGGTTTTATTCCTGCGAACCGCCAGGCCTTGCTGAACGACCGCGCCATGACCGTTGCTCGATCGCCTGCCGCTTCCGCCGACCAGGGACATGAGTTCCGCCACGTATCCCGCCATCTGATCGGCCTGAACATTCATTTCCTTGGCGGCGCCTGCGTTCTCCTCGGCGTTGGAAGCATTCCGCTGGGTGATCTTGTCCATTTCAGCCACGGCCTTGCTCACCTGGTCAATGCCCTGAGCCTGCTCTTTGGAGGCGGCTGCGATCTCGGCCACCAGTTCGCCGACCCTGGACGAACTCTCGGATACTCGGGAGAACGCGTCGTTGGTTCTGGTTACCAGGTCGGAACCTTCCTTGATCTTTTTCACTGTTCCATCGAGGAGGCCGGCCGTGTCCCTGGCTGCCTGGGCTGCCCGCTTGGCCAGATTTCTGACCTAGTCCGCCACTACCGCGAATCCGGCTCCGGCTTCCCCCGCTCGAGCCGCTTCAACGGCCGCGTTCAAAGCCAGCAGATTGGTTTGAAAGGCGATTTCATCAATGGTCTTGATGATTTTGGACGTCTTTTCGCTGGCTTTGGATATCTCGATCATGGACGCTGTAAGCTGGGCCAAGGACTCGTTGGCCCGGGACACCACCTCATTCGCCTGATTCATGAGATGATTGGCCTGCTGGGCATTGACGGCGTTCTGTTCCGTCATGGAAGACATCTGTTCCATGGACGAAGACGTCTCCTCGAGTGAAGCCGCCTGCTCTGAAGCGCCCTCGGCTCCTGACTGACTGGCCGAGGTCACCTTTTCGGAAGAGGAGGCCAACCGGTTCGAGTTTTCGCCTAAACCTCCAATAATGCGGTCGAGAGGCCTGGAGATCAGGCGGACGATGAACAGACCGATCAGCACCACGACAACGGCGCCGATCCCGGCAACCCCGCCGGACGCCCACAGGATTCTCCGGACGTCGGACATGATGTCGGCTCGATCTACAGACACCGTGAAACAGAGATCGGAATGATTTCGATCGCGGCCTTTCTCGTCGAAAAGTCCCTCGGGACTGAGGATCGGATAGAAGGTGAGGTATTCGCTCTTTTTTCCGAATTCGAAACCGCGCACCTGCCCGCTTTCGGTTCCCTGCAGCCACGCTTTAAGTGAATCCGGCATTTCCAGGGAGCTGCCGGTCATTTTCTCGTCCGAGTGGCTGAGCGCTAAACCGGAGGATCGGTTCAAGACGGCGATGTTGAGCTTGTTAAACCCATTCCCTTTCATTTCCTCATGCAGAGTGTTGACTTTTTCCTGTACCTTTGCCCAGTCCACAAATGCGATAAAGTACCCGTTGGGCTCGCGCTCAAAGTTCGCAGTCTTGAAACTGAACATAAACGTATGTCCGGACCCTGGGAGGATCTCTTTAACAAGAGCACTCTTTGCCAGGGCGGCGGACCGTGGGGGCTTATCGGAAAGTTCGGACACTCCCTCGAGGGACCGCCCAAGGAATCTTCCCTTGGCTTCGTCCTTCCGAGCTCCCGCGGAGGCCGTTACGAGCACTTTTCCCTCCATATCCACCAGCATTAGCAAAGAAAAACCAGGATCCTCTTCGAGGTAGGATGAGAACTTGTCTTCCATGTTCGTGGTTTGGAACTGGATGGCCATGCCATATATGTCCTTTGCGGTCCAATTCAGGAACCGCGTTTTCTGCGTTTCGATGAACGTGTCGATTTCCCTGGCCCCGCTCCGGCTGAGGATGTTCATGATACGTTTACTGTTCTCCGCCGTACTCAGTGCGGAATAGTAGGTAATGCCCACGATGGCGAGCAAGGGCGCCAATGACAAGAGCAATCCGAACAGGATTTTGAACCGAAGACTACGGGATAAAAGGCGCTTTAACATCTCGCTCTCCTTTCAGCCTGTTTAGACTCATCCTTCTCAGGCAAATGAGCGGAACGCTTGTTTATGAAGTGCCAATAGGCTAAGTCTCCAAATTACTCATTAGGAAGCTTTTCGAGATGACTGGGTTTCCCGGCTGTCGCCCGCGCCGCGTACCACCTGGTCACGTGCGCGCGCTGTTTCCTCCCCGGGCAGGGTGGGGACCCCACAACATATCCGTGATCATATACACCGTCACTTTCGCCTTTTCCCTATTCATCCTCGATCTCCTTTCCAGCGACGATATCCCTCGATAGCTTACTGTCATACAAATCGGCGCCCACCGCAAAAACTTTATTCAAAAATGCTGTTATTGAGAACTGTTGGATCACACTCCTTCTATTATAGATGTCTGAACGACATATTCTATGGATGTCTTCATCATTTGTACATAATATTTTAGTGATACGTTTCTTGGGTTTCCCGATGAAGCGGTATAGAAATATAGATGGAACCTCACACCTGGTGCGAAGTCTTTGGGAGCCGGAGATTCACCAACCGAAGCGAAGATAGAGGGCGAACTACCTTGCCCTCTATCATTCAAGCATTTGGATTCGTGAGATGGTACAGCTGGTTAGAAGTCACTAAGATCCTTATCTTCCAGCGGAATCATCTGCTCGGGATGAACTTCCTTTCCCCTGGGAAGGACCGCCGTCTTTTTTCCGACTTTGCCTGAAGAGGACGCCGGACGCCGATGTGTACGCGCCGGCGCGTTGTGTGGAGCGACCTTGCCGCTGCGACCGTTGCTTAAACCCTTACCGCTTCCGCCGACCAGCGCCATCAATTCGGCCACGTATACCGCCATCTGCTCCGATTGGGCGCTCATCTCTTCCGCCGCGCCGGCGTTTTCCTCGGCATTGGCCGCATTGCGTTGGACAACCTTATCCATTTCCGTCACCGCTTTGTTGACCTGCTCGATGCCCTGGGCCTGCTCGTTCGAGCCTGCGGCGATCTCGGCCACCAGTCCACCGACTTTCGAGGAGCTCTCGGACACTTGAGAAAACGCTTCATTAGTGGCACTCACCAGTTCCGTGCCGTCCTTGACCTTTTTGACCGTGCTTTCAATCAAATTGGCCGTGTTTTTAGCCGCGTCCGCCGCTCTCATGGCCAAGTTACGCACCTCATCGGCCACCACGGCGAAGCCTGCCCCCGCTTCCCCCGCCCGGGCCGCCTCAACCGCCGCGTTCAAGGCCAGGAGATTCGTCTGGAAGGCGATTTCGTCAATGGTCTTGACGATCTTCTGGGTCTCTTCGCTGGCCCTGGATATCTCCGCCATGGATTCGGTCAGTTCCGACATGGACCGGTTCGCCTTGCTCACGATCTGATTTGTATCCTTCATTATGACATTCGCCTCTTCGGCATGGTCCGCGTTCTGTTTGGTCATGGAAGCCATCTCTTCCATGGACGAAGACGTCTCTTCAATGGATGCGGCCTGCTCGGAAGTCCCCTCCGCCAGAGACTGACTAGCCGAGGAAACTTGCCCGGCCCCGGATGCGACCTGTTCGGCGCTCTCCTTCATTTGAATGGAGATCCTTCTAAGAAGAGCAGTAATTCCTCGGGCGATCAGAAAGGCCAACAGCACTCCGGCGACGATGGCCACAATGCTCACAAGCGTCACGTTGCGCTGCGTCGCTTGCGTCATGTCCATCATGGCCTCATTGTCGATCTCGGTTTTCTTTTTTACCTCCGCACGGATTTCTTGCAACAGTTTTTGGGTCGCATGAAGGGCCGGAACGGTTTGGGTTGCGTATATGGCGTTCGCTTTTTCCATCCCATCCATGTCCCGCATCACTTCAGCCTTGAGTGTGTCCAGATGGCCGACCGTTTCATTCAATAAAGGGGCCGTGACCTGACGGAACTGATTCTGCGCTGCCTCGATCTTGCCGGAAGCCAGATGCTGCTCTATATCGACGGCTGATTGGTGCAGTTTGTCATGGGTAGTCCGCATTTGATCCCACGCTCTCCTAAAATCGGCACCCCCGGCTTCATATATCTGCTTGGCTTGTTCCGTTGCCAGCCATTCCCCGAGGGCGCACTTCGTCGGATCCGTCTGAACGCCAAGTGAGTCAGTCTGCTGGAGAAAAGCCTCTCGAATCCGGGCGGCCCACTTCAAGTGATCCACTTCCTTCTCCGTAAAGAGGAGAGGCAATTTCGAATCCGCCTGTTTGAAGACTTCGCCTATCTCGATTGCCGAGCGGTGCAGCTTCCGGTGCGGATCCTCGATTTCCTTCAGAAGAGTGGAAAGCGAAGGGAGTGTTCTTTCAGTCTCTTTTCGCCCTGCGCCATAAAGCCATTCTCCAAAGGCGCATTTGTGATCGTCTGTTTCAACTTCGAGCTTGTGTATATTGTCGTCCGTCAAGAGCGCATTGAGTTTGGCGGCCCAATTGAGGTGATCTATTTCTTTTTGAGCAAGCGTCTCATTGAGCTCGTGGCCTGCGGCGACACGATCGGCGTTACGGACGATTCCTTTGACGCCGAAAAGACTCGTGGCGCTCACCACGATCAACAGGGTTAACACAAACCCGAAGCCGAGTCCCATCTTCCTTCCAACACTCATACTCTTCCAGTTCATATCCATTCTCCCATGACCACTTGGACCCTGAGGACACCGGATGTTCCCTTTGCAAAAAGATCTCGGTCTTCAGGTTTTGTGAAAGTTCCATGTTCAAATCGGTAAAATTCTTATCCTCCGACGGCATCAGGAGGTTGGGAGCGATTTCCTTACTTCTGGGAAGTCTGAACCCACCACGATTCCGATCAAGATCGCGCTTGGTTCGGCCTTGAGCCCAACCACGATGATACAAGTCCGTTCCGTGTATTCCGTGGATTTCATGCCGAATCTCAATCTCAGGTCCATCACCGGAATAACGTTTTCTCCATTGAAGCAATGGAGCGTCTCGGGGGCGAGGTCCGATACGGATGATTGAGGGCCCAATCCCCTCCCATTTTTTTTCGAGTCGTTTATTCTATCTATAGATATAGTCGGAATTCCGGAGGTTTTTCTTTAGCTTCAAGATCCGACTAGTCCGTCGCAAACGCTCCGCTGCTTGTGGCTGCGACTCGTTCGGAGAAACAGAGGTTGCAATGATTTGGATCAAGGCCTGTCTCGTCGAAAAGCCCCTCAGGACTGATGATCGGATACAAGGCGACTTACTCGACTTCTTTCCCGAATACATGGTCGCCCAATGTGCAGACAGAGGGCAAGTCTACCTTGCCCTCTATCATTCAAGCATTTGGATTCGAGAGAGGTTACAGCTAGTTAGAAGTCACTAAGATCCTTATCTCCCAACGGAATCATCCGTTCGGGGTGGATTTCTTTCGCTTTTGGAAGGATCGCCGTTCGTTTTCCGACCTTGCCGGAAAAAACCGTAAGGCTTTTGCTCCCATGAACCGCCGGGCCACGTCCAATGGGTTTGGCTGCCCGTCCGTTGCTCGAACCTCTTCCGGTCTCACCGACCAGTGACAGTAGTTCCGCGACGTATATCTTCATCTGTTCGGCCTGAGCGTTCATTTCCTCAGAGGCGCCGGCGTTTTCCTCGGCGTTCGCGGCGTTCTGCTGCACCACCTTGTCCATTTCCGCCACCGCCTTGTTGGTCTGCTGTATGCCTTGGGCCTGCTCGTTGGACGCGGCGGCGATTTCCCCCACCAGCTCACCCACCTTGGCGGTGCTTCGTGCTACTTCGGAAAACGCCGAGTTGGTCCTGTTCACCAACTCGGAGCCGTCCCGCACTTTCCGCCGCGTACCTTCGATCAGTCCGGAGGTGCTCTTGGCGGCTTCCGCCGCCCTCATGGCGAGGTTTCTCACTTCATCGGCCACCACGGCGAAACCGGCTCCGGCCTCTCCGGCCCGCGCCGCTTCCACCGCCGCGTTGAGGGCCAGAAGATTGGTCTGGAAAGCGATTTCGTCTATGGTTTTGATGATTTTCGAAGTGTCCTCGCTGGCCTTGGAAATTTCTTCCATGGATGATGTCAACCGGCCCATGGAGTCGTTGGCCTGGCGAACCGTTTCGTTGGCCTTCGTCATGAGATCGTTGGCCTCCTTGGCGTTCTCGGCGTTTCGAGCGGTCATGGAAGCCATCTCCTCCAAAGATGAGGATGTCTCCTCGAGGGAGGCCGCCTGTTCCGAGGAGCCTTCAGCCAGGGATTGACTGGCGGACGACACCTGACTCGAGGCCGACGAGACCTGATCGGAGCCCTCGCTGAGTCCTTCTATGATTCTTCGCAACGTCTTTAGCAGGTCCCGGATATTAAGGACGTTAAACAGAATGACCATTACGATGGCGATGACCGCGATGACGCCGATGAGCCAGACGCGGTTCAGCAGATTCTCAGCGGCCGTCGAATCGCTCACCACTTCTTTTTCATCGATTTCGGCCAGCAACGCCCAGGTCGTTTCCCCGATTTTCAAAGGCGCGTGAGCGGACAGCACCGGGTTGCCGTTGTAATCGATGACGATCTTGCGCCCCTCGTTCCCGGCGAGGGCTTCACGGGAGGCCTCCGTGTCCACCCTGCCTTTGACGGGGTCGGCAAAGGAGGCTTTGACCGAATGGGTCCGGGGATCAAGATAAGAATCCGATCGCATCAGCTTGTCGCTCCCAACTAGATAGGTCTCTCCGGTTCTGCCCATGCCGGAACGTTCCTGCATGATGCTGTTGATGGCTTTGATGGAAAGCTGAAGCGCCACGATCAGCTCTACATCCGCTCCCCGGAGCACCGGCTGGGCGATAAAGGCGGCGGGTTCCCCATTGGAAGGCGCATAGGGCTCGAAATCGGCCGTGCCGAATTCTTTGGTTTCCAACGCCCGCCTGACCAGTTTGCCGAGCCCGGTGTCCTTGTATTCTCCATCCACCATGTTGGTTCCGTAATCCGCCTCATGAGTCACGGAATAGAAGACCCTGCCTTCGGGATGAATCAGAAAGAGGTCGTAGTATCCGTATGCATCGATATACTTGGCATAGAAATCCTTCTCTTCCCCTGCCAGCTTGGGGGCAATGGCTTCTTCAAGATCGATCCTGGAGATGCAGGCCCAGTTGAGACCCGGCACGCTCAATGGCTCAAAGGCCACCATGACCAGCTTGCCCTTACTATCCGTGAAAACGTCATGGCCGGTTTTTCCCGAAAAGGCCTCCTCGATATAACGGGTCTTTATATCCGTGATGTCGTACCCTAGGACAAATTTTCCATCGCCCATGGTTTTCATGTCGCTCCGGAAAGTGATCCTTCCCTCCTCTTCCGCGATCAGATAGGTCTCGCCGGTCTTACCCATACCGGCGCGATCCTGCACAATGGCGTTAATAGGAGCCGTGGGCAGCCGAAGTGCGACAACGCCCAGAGTATCGTCCCTGTTTTTCACCGGCGCACCAATAAAGGCGGCATGACGGTGATTGGAAGGGGCATAAGGCTCGAAGTCCTGAATCGCCGCCCCCTTCATGGCCTTCCGAAAGCAGCTTCCAAGCGGGCTGTCTTTCAGCTCGCCGGTCACCACATTCTGACCCAGATCGGACTCCTTGGCCACGCTGTAAACAACATCGCCATTTTGGCAAATCAAAACCAGATCGTGGTATCCGTACTCCTTTTGATAGTGTTTCATCCACGGTTCGTAAGACTCTTCCACGGCTTTCCAGAGCTCTCCTCCCGTCTGACGGTTTTCATTCTTAAACGCCTGTGCAAAGGATTCCATAGCCGAGGCCACGGTATCATTGGCGGACAAAACGGAGACGTCCGCCATACGCTCTTGAAAATAACCTTCGATTTGATGTTTCTTGATACTTTGAACCACCTTCAGCTTGTCAAAAGCCCCTTCGCGCAAGTTTCGGACGTTCTCCACCAGGACGCCCAGGTCGCCTTTGCGTTCAGCGAAGAATTTCTCGATCTGCGCCTTCTTGATCCCCCTGACGGATTCGAGTTGTGCGAACCGATCTTCGATGAAGGACTCCCTGGCCGTGGAAACAGCCATAATCCCAAGAATGACAAAAGGAACCAGCGCCGCCAATGAAAATAGAAACGTGCTCAAACCCAGCTTTTTGCCTATGGTCAATTTCATCCTGTTTTTTCCTCCTGTAACCTTTTTCAAACTCGGCTCTAGTGGTGCATCACGGGGGGGGGTGGGTGAACAGCCTCGGTCCGTGTCAATCGTTCAAAGCGTTTCTTTCGGTCGTGGCCCGCTCATCTCGACGCATCCATACAGCAAAAAATATACCGGAACAATGACGTGTCGTAGAACAATTTGATATAATAAATATTTTAGATTTTATTCCAACCCCTGAAAGGCGACGAAAACCTGTCACGTTTCACACCATGGTTGATGCCGTCTGCCGCAACGGCCTATCGGAGACGGCTTTTAGTGATTGCGGAAAGAATTTCCTCCTCTGAAACAGGGGGCTTGGTCAGGTCTGGGAGGATCATCACCGTCTCGTCGGACGAGTGTGACAAAGAGCGTTATGGCGTCATTCCGGCGCGTTTGGTCTGAAAATCAAGTTTCAGGTTGTTCATTCCGAGTCCCGTTCCACAATCCTGTCGACGGCGGGAAAGAGGATGTAGCGATAAATGTAAACGGAGAAAGGAACGCCGAGCAGCACGCCCCATATCCCGAACAAGCTGTAGCCGAGGTAGAGGATGATGAGGGTCAGGATGGGATTGATCTTGAGAACCGCGGAAAAAATATTCGGATTGAGGATGTAGGCTTCCACGACGTGCACCACGGCAATCATACCGACCGCCTTCAGCGCGAGTATCCATCCCTGGCTGTTGAAGGCCAACAGAAGAATGGGCACTGAAGAAATGAAGGTCCCCAATACCGGAATCAACCCGGCGAAAAAAACAATGATGGATAAAAGCGCAACGGGTTCGATACCCAGCAGCCATAACCCCAGTGCGGTCAGGGCCGTGTTGAAGGCAGCGATGAGAATCTGGGCCTGGAAGGCCGCTCCGACCACCATGGCGAATTGGACCACGCTTTCGGCCGTTTCCTCATAAATGGCCCGGAATCGCGTGTGCTCGAGGGATTGGGTCCTTGTGCTCAAATTCGGCAAATCGAACAGGATGAAAAAGCTGAACAGGGTGCCCAGGAAAAAATAACTGACGTAGTGCGTGACTTTATTGAGGGTCTTGCCTATCGTCGCCACCAGCGTTTCGCGATTGACCCCCAGCATGCCCTTGATGGTAAGGGTATCTTTGACGCCGAGGAACAAAGGCGCCATGTCGGGCTGTTTTCGGGCCAGTTCGTCCAGCCGTTCATGTAAGGTGTCCAGGGATGCCGGAAATTGGTTTACAAAGATGGTCGTCTCGGAGGCGATGCGCGGCATCACGATGAACAGCACGCCGGCCACCAGACATACGAACACGATGTAAATGATCACGAGATTCAGCCGCCTGGAGATGGGTAGGCGGCGCTCCAATCTCGCTGTAATGTTGTTGAAAATATAGCAGAGAATGAAGGTGAGGAATACAAGCCCGAACAGCTTGCGCACCAGAAAAAGCAGCACGAGAAAAGCCGACCAGATGACGACTTTCTTGTTGGTCCGGATCGTTTCATAAAGATCGAGCGCCATGCGGGCCCTCAGTTTCAGCGAAGCGATAGGATTTTCTCGGGTTCTGGAGTTTGTTGAATATGAACCGACCCGACTTCAGGGTCAAGAACTAAAACAGGCTCACGGTCGTGTGGTCCTGTTTCATTATTCGAGGAGCAGGGGACCCAGGATGGCGCCCGCTGGAAAGACCGGTGCACGCGAAAGCCGGTAGATTTTCCCTTCGGCGTAGCTGACTACGTACAGCTCTCCGTCATTACCCTCCCCGAAGGACGAAATCAGGAGTCCTGTGTCCACCAGCAATTGAGTGGTCGGAATCCCCCCCTGGCTGAAAAGCCCCCAGATTTTGCCTGTGCAGTAATCGCCGTACATGTAGGCTCCTTCCAGTTCAGGGATGCGACTTCCCCTATATACGTAACCGCCCGTCACTGAACACTCGCCGGCTGTATGGTCGTACTCCGCCACCGGAGGCGTGTAGTCGCCCGCCGGGCCGCAGCCTGCCAGGTTGTATGGGTGAGTTCCCTCATAGCAGCGCCAGCCGTAGTTTTTACCCACGTCGACTACGTCGATTTCTTCGTAAGCGCTTTGTCCTACGTCACCGGCCCAGAGCCGGCCGTCGACCCGATCGAAGCTCCACCGCCATGGATTGCGAAAGCCATAGGCGAAAATCTCCGGGCAACCCGGTCCTAGCCCACATCCCGCGCTGTTTGAAAAAGGATTATCCGGTGGAATTCCGTAAAGGCTTCCCGTATCGACGTCGATTCGCAACATGGCTCCCAGAAGCGAATTCGTGTTCTGAGCCTGGTCCTGGGGATCTCCTCCGGACCCACCGTCACCAAATCCGATGTACAGGTGACCGTCCGGGCCGAAGGCCATGTTCCCCCCATTGTGATTGGTAAACGGCTGCGCAACGGTCATCAGAACGGTTTCCGAATTCGGGAGGAAGCTTTGTCCGTCCGGCGAACTGTTGAATCTGGAAATGACCGAATTACCCGAGGTGTTCGTGTAGGAAACAAATATCCGAGGAATCGCGGGAAACATGGGATGAAACGCCAATCCCAGCAATCCCTGTTCACCCGCGGCTGAGGCGATTTTCGCAGTGAGGTCCGCAAAAACGACGGAAACGGCGTCACCCCTCCTGAAGCGTTTCACGTAGCCCTGCCGTTCCAGCACGAACCATGTTGAAGGGTCGTTGGGAGCCTGAAGAAGGGCCGTAGGTTGGTTGAAGATCAGTGGAGAGAACGCAGGCAACACACTGATCATCGCGGAGCCTGGCTGCGTTTCCGCCGCGATGGGGATACCCCCTTTGGCGAGCATCGAGAAGGCCAAAACCGAAAAGCAAGCGAACAAAAGCAGAATCTGCCGTTTCTTTCTACGAGCAGCATTCAATGTCTTGCCTCTCATCTGTACCTCACCTCGATTCACTCATCGGGCGAGCGTAAAGGTCACAAGAAAGCTTCCCAAACGCCGTCCGTCAGAATGTACCCAGGACGGTTCAACGGATGTTCCCACCGATCCGCTGAACCGTCATAATGATTTAAGCTATTTAATTTACTAGTAATCATTGTTGAATAACACTCAATGCCGAGGGGCGGCCCATCGCGTTTCAGACGTGACTTCATCTTGATATAATTGGAAAATCACTTAAAAGCTTGATAAAAGGGATAAGAATCCTTATCCTAAGAAAGAAGCCTTCCCTGTGGTCCGCTTTTTTTCTCTCATTCCCGACTTCAAATACGGATGAGGACTGCTTACATTCAAGATGTAAGAAAACTCTTTTTGACAGAAGTGAGGACAAATGAACGATTTTTATCAAAAGGCATTGAAACTATGAATGAAATGGCAATAAAGGAGATCAATGAAGAAGTCACCTCAAGAAGCAAACCTCGGAAAATGGAAGAATCCAATGTGGAAAGCAATCCCGAGTCTGTGAGTTCTGAAGAAGAAGGTCGTTCCCAGCGCAGACGGCCATCGAGGAGAAGGGTCAAGAAGATCCGTCAAATCGAGGTGGCTCCGGCGGCCGAGGACGTGGAAAACCATTGGGACCTCTCCCAGTTCAATGTGCCGCCGGTAGAGGGCAGAACCCGCTTTCACGATTTCGATCTTCCCAATCCCATTTTGCATGCGATCAGCGATCTTAACTTCGAGTACTGCACGCCCATACAGGCCGAAATCCTGCCCAGCACCTTAGCCGGCAGGGATGCAAGCGGCCGGGCCCAGACCGGCACGGGGAAAACGGCCGCCTTCCTGATCAGTGTGCTCACACGCCTGCTGAACAACCCCATCGAGGGTGAAAGAGAACCGGGGACGCCTCGGATCCTGATCCTTGCCCCCACGAGGGAACTGGTGCTTCAGATCTCCGGAGAGGCTCGACAGCTTGCCAAATACTGCGGCCTGAACATTGTTTCCGTGTTCGGCGGCATGGATTATGAAAAACAGAGGAAGCAATTGGGCGCCGGTCCGGTGGACATCATCGTGGCAACGCCCGGAAGGTTGCTCGACTTCAAGCGCCGGCAAGACATAACCCTAAAAAGGGTTGAGGTGCTGATCATCGACGAGGCCGATCGTATGCTCGATATGGGTTTTATCCCGGACGTCCGCAGTATTATCTACAGCACTCCGACCAAGGATAAACGCCAGACCCTGCTTTTCAGCGCCACGTTGACCGAAGAAATCACCCGCCTCGCCTCCGAATGGACGCGCAATCCGGTAAAGGTCGAAATCGAACCCGAGCAGGTCGCGGTCGATACGGTGGACCAGATCGTGTACATCGTGACCATCGAAAAGAAGTTTGCGCTGCTGTACAACATCATCAGCCGGCAGAATCTGAGCCGTGTTCTGGTCTTCTGCAACAGGCGCGACGAGGTGAGGCGACTCTCGGAGACGCTGACCCGGTACGGAATCAACTGCTCGGAGCTTTCCGGCGATGTTCCCCAGAAGAGACGCATCCGCCGTCTCGATGAATTCAAGAGCGGAAAGATACGGATTCTGGTGGCAACCGATGTGGCCGGGCGGGGAATTCACATCGAAGGCATGGATCATGTCATTAATTTCAAATTGCCGCACGATGCGGAGGACTATGTACACCGCATAGGACGGACCGGCCGGGCCGGCGCCAGTGGCACTTCCGTCAGCTTCGCCGATGAAGAGGACGCCTTGTACCTTCCCGCCATCGAGAAGTTCATGGGCCGCGAATTGAACTGCATCACCCCGGATGAAGAATGGCTCACACTTCCTGAAACGGTTCCCGGAAAGAAAGGGCCACGTTCGAGTGGGTCGAGGCCGCGCACCGGAAGAAGAACCGGTGCAAAGAGATAATCATTCACGGGAGGCGACTCTTTTTCAGGAGGCTTCTCCCGCGCCACCTGAATGCACAGTCAAAAAGATCTTCCCCTACTGAGGCCCTTCCATGAATTCATTGACCTACGCATTCGGAGGATCGAAATAAGGAAAGCCCCCTTTGTGGGAGGCTTTCCGGATTGCGGTGGGAGAAGGTGTGGGACGCCGGGTTACACTCTCCGGTTCCCAAGCCCAATGTGTGTTCACAGAGGTCTTACTCCGCCACCTTTACCGCCGCCTCCGGCGAAACGTCCAGTACCTGAAGGTTCGTCGGACTTCCCAAAATGCACTTTCGGATCATTGGGAAGATAGCGCCCCAACTCTCGGCCGCGGTTCCGAATCCTTCGTTGGTGGTCCATCCCAGAATCTGAAGCGAGTTTCCAAACGGCGCCGTATTCCGTAAGCCATCGAGAGAGCAGTTTACGTTGACGGGCAGGAAATCCGAGATCGTGTTTCCGTTGGCGCAATTGTACAGGCTCGCCGTGGGATTGGCGGCCAATGGATCCGCTACGTTTCTCCAGTAGTCGATCATGCGCTGCCTGGCGCCCGGATTCTCGATCTGGCGGGTGTGAAAATAGATGTACCCTGCCGACACGTCGGCCACTACTTCGTCCAGCCGGTGGATGTTCAGCTCGTCCGGTACCACGAGTGGAAACGAATGACAGGCTTCCTCTTCGTCGCACACCACCAGCACCACCTGTCGTCCCGTCGAGTTGGTGTCCATCCAGAGCACCAGTCGGTTGTTGAAACCGGTTATGCTTCCGCCGATAGGGTTCCGGAAAAAACGCCCGAACAGCATCATGCCGCCGCGGTCCTCGTCCACGAAAGCCTCTCCGCCGTCATAAGGTAATTGGTCACAGGAAGGATTTCGCGCCAACCAGGTGTCGTCACTCGTAACGGCTTTCCCCGTGGTCAGGAGCTGGGAGTTCAAACAGGAAACGGCGTCAAAGCGTTCGTACACAAAGCCTAGGGTATCCAAATTGATTTCGATGAAGAACTCATCCAGGCTGCATTGCCATAAAGCCGAAAAAAACGGCCCTTGCGTATTCCCGGAGAGATCCCCGAACATGTAGTTTCCTCCTACCCACCACCATGGCCGGTTCCAAAAGTCGGCGGAAAAGGACAACATGAAGGCAAGCTCGATGCTGTTCGAGTAGAGAATGGAAGATTGTACCGTTACCATGGAGTATCCGTCCGTGCGGCCGTCCAAAAGGTCCACCACGTAGACCCAGCCGCCCAATACGTTTTCATAGGCATGGGGGTAACTCAGCTCGAACGGCCGGCCGGCGCCCACGGGCGTCAGCACCACCGTGGCTGTCCAGTAGCCTCGATAACGCTCTATTTCCACGCCATCGATGGTGACTGCTTCGGTTACCTGATTTCTTTGAGTGGAAGACATGCCGCTACCGAATGTGTTTTCGACAATGTCCCGAATGCTGGCGTCGCTCCATACGTCCCATGGAGACAAGACCAGGTTTCGGTCCCACACGTGGTTGCTGTTTACGTCCCAAATGATCAGGTGAACTCGAAAACGGTTTCCTGGAACGGAACCGATGTCCAGGGTAGACATATTGACGATTACGGGCAGCACATTGTCCGTTCCGTTTTTGTCGATGTCGAACCAGCCCATAACCATGGAGCCCAATGTCGGATCGGGGACTCCGAAGGCTCCCGGACCTGTAATAGGGAACCCCTGGGCCGACGACAGATTCGAAAAACCCATCGAGACAGCGGCCAGAACCGCTAGGCTCAGCACTATATATCTTCGTTTTTCCATTTCTTACTCCTCCATCCTCCGGAATTCTGCGCACACCCTGTCACGCTATCCGGTTCCCAGTCTTCGAGAGCCATTCGCGGGCGCTGGACCTCTTCCAGCAGGTCGCCAACCGGCCTCCCGAACTAACGGTAAGATTTCAGAACACTTACCGATATATATGTGCAGTAGTTCATATATCCTTGTTGCTCGTATAATATCCATGTAATACTAGAAGGCAAGCCTCCCGTCGGTGTTTGTGGTTCCCACTCAGGAGCCCGCCATAAAGCTGCACAACGTTAGGTTTCCGAATGGCCTGCAAAGGTGTTTTCTCCGTACAAGGCGATACTCTTATCATGAACCGCAGGAACGCCTTGAACAAACGTTGGGAAAGGCCAAAGTGCACGCGGTTCTCCGGGATGCGCTAGTCAAGCAGTTGAAAGAGATCTTTTACAAAGAGGCCGTGGCGTGTTTTCCGGAAAGTGAACATTCTGCACCCGTCGTCCGGCTGATGACGTAATCCGGATGGAGCAGCCCGCGGAGGGCGCGTATTTGAGGCCTGTTGCGAGGGATTAACGTAGGGTAGGGTTATTAGTTGGGACTTGGGCGACTGCGGCGCCCGGCCGTCCGATTCGGCTCTAATTCGGGAACGTCAGCCCCTTTGAGAGCATTGAAACCAATGCCAACCGCTCTCAGCGCACCGCCGGAGCGCAGTTTCAATCCTCGGCCGCGGGTATGTACACTTTCCCGGTGGCCATAAAGTAGATGTGCTCGGCCAGATTGGTGACGTGGTCTCCAATCCGCTCGACGGCCCTGGAGGCGTTCAGCAAGGCAATACAGGGTTCAACGCATTCCGGCTCGCCCGACATGAGGATGCTGAGGGTTTGAATGACCTGTGAGTAGAGCTGATCGATCTCTTGATCCTGCTGCCAGATCTCGACGGCCAGTTGCGGGTCCGAGTCCTGATAGGCCCGGGCCACTTTGGATAACATGGCGCAGGCGATTTTGCCCATGGCGGCGATGATGTTGACCGGCTCTTTCACCCTGTTCTCACCCAGTTCGAGGCTGCGTTTGGCGACGCTTGAAGCATAGTCCGCGATGCGTTCCAAATCCGAGGCCATGCGTGAAGAGGCCAGGATGTGTCGCAAATCGACGGCCATGGGTTGCCGCATGGCCAGCAGGCGAAGGGTGCAGGCGTCCACCGAGGCCTGGAGCTGGTTTACTTTTTGGTCGCGTTCGATGACCTCTTTTGCAAGAGTGTAGTCTCTGTTTGAAAGGGCAAGGACGGCGTTGTCGAGTTGATTTGCCGCCATATCGATCATACGGATAATGGCCTTCTCCAGCTTGGCCAGTTCTTCGTCGAATACCCTCATCGTGTGCTTTTTCAACATAGTTGTCCCTGAATTTAGTGCTTCCCGCGGACGAGTTAACCGAACCGTCCGGTGATATAATCTTCCGTTAATTGATGCAGCGGTTGGGTGAACATACGCTCCGTGGAGCCTACCTCGATTAAGTCTCCGAGGTGAAAGAAGGCTGTTCTCTGCGATACCCTCGATGCCTGCTGCATCGAGTGGGTCACGATGGCGATGGAATACCGTTCGCGGAGCTCGTAGATGAGATCCTCGATAATGGCGGTGGCAATGGGATCCAACGCGGAGCATGGTTCATCCATCAGGATCACTTCCGGCCTGACCGCAATCGTGCGAGCAATGCACAGGCGCTGCTGCTGGCCCCCGGAAAGGCCGGTACCCGGCTGGTGAAGACGGTCTTTGACTTCTTCCCACAGACCCGCTCGGTTAAGTGACGTTTCCACGCACTCGTCCGCCTCATGCCTGTTGGTAGTCAAACCATGAATTCGAGGCCCGTAGGCGATGTTCTCGTAGATGGATTTGGGGAACGGGTTCGGTTTCTGGAAAACCATGCCCACCTGGGCCCGCAAGGGTCCTACATCGAGCCTGGGGTCGTAGATGTCCTCGCCGTCCAGAGCGATCTCACCGGTCACCCGGCAGTTCTCAATCGTGTCGTTCATGCGGTTGAGGCACCGAATGAAAGTGGACTTGCCGCATCCCGAGGGTCCGATCATGGCGATGACTTCATTGCATCCGATATCCAGAGTCACGTCCTTGATCGCTTGTTTTTCGCCGTAATAGACATCGACGTTGCGGCAGCGCATCTTGGGATCCGGTGATTCCGGTTCTCCAACCGTATCCCTGATCTCCCTTGGTACGAGATACCGGCGTTGCAGCTTCTTGCCCGCGCCGTCTTTGTCCTTGTGCGTCCAAGGCGTATCCGCGTCTTGCCTCGTTTGATTCATAGTACCTTGTATCCAGTAACAAACGGTTTTCCCTGCGGGTTCCCGGAGCCGGATCCAAGGATCCGATTCCGGGCATGGACATCAGTGCTAATCTATGTCGGAGCAGGAGATGGTCTCGAGCTTCTCGGCGGCCTGACGATACTTGGCGCGTTCGGCCTCGGGCATCGGAATCATGCCTTTGTCCGCCAGGTATCCTTCCGGTCCCCATGCCTTTTCGCTGGTGAATTCATCGATGTACTCCATTATACCGGGAATCGCACCCGCGTGCGCTTTCTTGACATAGAAGAACAGAGGCCGCGACAGAGGATAGGCGCCGGATGATATGTTTTCAAACGTTGGGACAACGCCGTCAACGTGAGCTCCCTGGATCGCGTCCGTGTTCTGGTCCAGGAAGCTGAATCCGAAGATTCCGTTGGCATTGGAGTTGGCCCCCAGTTTTTGCACGATAAGGTTGTCGTTCTCACCGGCCTCGATGTAGGCGCCGTCCTCGCGGATAGTATGGGCAATGGATTTGAACGTCTTTTTGTCCTCTTTCTCGAGAGCCTTGATCCACCCGAACTCTTTAGCTCCTTCCTCCATGGCCAGCTCGACGAAGGCGTCCCGGGTTCCGGAGGTCGGAGGGGGACCCATCACCTCGATCTTGTGGTCGGGAAGGTTCCGGTTGATCTGATTCCAAGTTTGGTAAGGATTGGCTATCGCTTTTTCACCACCGTCGGGATCGGGCACTTCTTTGGCAAGGGCCAGAAAGATCTCCTTGCGGGTGATGTTCATGGGTGCGGCCTTTTTCGAGTTGGCCAACACAATGCCGTCGTACCCTATCTTGACTTCCACGATTTCCTTCACGCCGTTTTCAGCGCATTTTTCACATTCGGACTTTTTGATGCGTCGGGAAGCGTTGGCGATATCCGGATGCTGGACTCCTATACCGTCACAGAACAGCTTCAGGCCGCCGCCCGACCCGGTGGACTCGATCTTCGGGGTTCGAAACTTGGTCATTTTGCCGAACTGCTCGGCCACGACCGTGGCGAACGGGTAGACCGTCGAGGATCCCACGATGCCGATGTGATCCCTCGAACTTTGAGCCGATGCCACGGCCGCGATGAACATAAACGAGAACAGGGTTGTGAGCACGATCCATCTTCTGAACATTCCTTCTCCTCCTTTGGGTGGTTGGGGGCCGGACCGAAGTCGGTCCTTCCCTCCGGATCTTCATGTTAGAGTTATTATGGAGTCTTCCTCATTACCACCTGCGCTCGAAGTGTTTGCGCAATGTGACGGCCAGAGCGTTCATGACGATGAGGAAGGCCAGAAGAACCATGATGGCGGCCGAGGTCTTTTCAACGAAGGCGCGTTCGGGGCTGTCCGCCCACAAGTAAATTTGAACCGGCAACACCGTGGCCGGCGAGGTTATCCCGGTAGGAACGTCAACGATAAATGCCACCATTCCGATCATCAGCAATGGAGCCGTCTCTCCCAGGGCCTGCGCCATACCGATGATGGCGCCCGTGAGGATACCCGGCATGGCCAACGGGAGCACATGGTTGGTCACCATTTGCATTTTCGATGAGCCGATACCCAGAGCGGCCTCTCGGATGGAGGGAGGCACCGACTTCAGTGCGGCTCGTCCGGCGATAATAATGGTGGGAAGGGTCATCAGGGTAAGGACAAGGCCTCCCACCAAAGGCGCCGAGCGGGGCAGGCCGAAAAAATTGAGAAACACGGCCAGGCCCAGCAAGCCGAATACAATGGAAGGAACGGCCGCCAGATTGTTGATATTGACCTCGATGAGATCCGTCCATCTGTTTTTCGGCGCGAACTCCTCGAGGTAAACCGAAGCTGCCAGCCCGATGGGAAAAGAGAGCAAAAGGGTGACCAGCAGAGTGTAAAAGGAACCCTTGAGTGCGCCGCGGATGCCCGCCAGTTCCGGCTCTCTGGAATCACCCGCGGCAAAGAAGGCTTTATTGAAACGCACGTCGAGTCGATTTCGTTGACTCAGGGCATCGATCCAGGCCAGTTGCCGGTCGGTAAGCCTTCGCTCTCCTTCGGCCACATCCCGGCGGTAATAGCCTTTCAGGGCCATGTCCACGTCGTCGTCGGCCGGAACCCAGACTTCCATGGTTTTGCCCACCAGATCGGGGTCTTTCAGGAGCATTTCTCTAAGCTGAAAAACCGCTCCGGGACTTACCATGTCGTAGAGTTCACGACGATCCTTCCGGCCTTTCACATCCGGAAACAGATAGTGAAGCGATCGTTTCACGAGGAGGTGATAATCGGCTCTGGACAGATCGCGCCCCACGATTTCCCGGTCAAAATCGATTTCGAGACGCACAAAGGACTTCTTGAAGGCGCTGTAACCGTTCATGGAAATGCTGAACAGCAGGAATCCGAGAAAACCGAGACTCAAGACGATGGCGCCGAGTCCGTAAAGCCGGAAGCGACGTTCGGCCTGCCGTCGTTTGACCATGCCCTGTTTGACAATATCGATGGGCCGCGTTTTCACGGGCGCGTCCATTACACTTGGTCCGATCCACATGTTCTCTTCGCCGACGTTACTCATATTGCTCCCTGTATTTTCGAACGACCCGAAGGGCGATCACATTGAGGCCCAGGGTAACCAGGAACAGCACCAATCCCAGGGCAAAAGCGGCCAGTGTCTTGGGGCTGTCGAATTCCTGATCGCCGACGAGCAGAGTAACAATCTGTACGGTCACCGTGGTGACGGTCTCGAAGGGATTGGCGGTCAGGTTGGCCGACAGGCCGGCGGCCATCACAACGATCATGGTTTCAACGATGGCCCTCGAAACAGCCAACAGGACCCCGCCGACAATGCCCTGCAAAGCGGCGGGCAGCACCACGTGCTTGATGGTCTCGGACTTGGTGGCCCCTAAGCTGTAGGCGCCGTCCCGCAAGGCTTGCGGAACGGCGTTGATCACGTCGTCCGATAGGGAGGAAACAAAAGGGATGATCATCACGCCCATGACCAGACCCGCGGCCAGGGCGCTTTCAGAAGAAACATCCAGTCCGAAAACGGATCCGCTGTTTCGGATTATCGGCGCAACGGTCAAGGCCGCAAAGAACCCATAGACTACGGTGGGAATGCCGGCCAGGATCTCCATCAACGGCTTGGCGGCCGTTCGAAACTTTTTGCCCGCGTACTCGGACATGTAAATGGCTGAGAACAGGCCGACCGGGACCGCCACCACCATGGCTATGGCGGTGATCAAGAGCGTGCCGGCAAAAACCGGTATGGCTCCGAAACTGCCCGACGAGCCCACCTGATCGGCCCGAATGGCCATTTGAGGGCTCCACTCGAACCCGAACAGAAAATCGGTCAAAGGAATGATTCTGAAAAACCGAATGCTCTCGAACAGGACCGAAAGTACAATACCCACCGTGGTAAAGATGGCAATGGTCGAGCAGAAGATAAGAATAAGGGTGACCACGCCCTCCACTTGATTCCGGGCCTTCAGCCCCGGAGAAATGCTCCGGTACACCAGAACCGTGCTGAACAGGACGATGCACAGCAGAATCACACCCAAAGCCATCGCGCCGGTGCCGCGAAGCCGGTTGTAATGATCCGCCGCGTGCCGAATCACGGGCCCGGTCTCGCCGGAAGCGATGTTGCCTTCCGCCACGTTCTTGATGTCATTGATGATCAGACTGAGGCGTTCCGGAGGGAGTTGCGGCATTTCAGCGGGCAGGACGGAAATGACCAGGTGGGAGACGATGGCCGGCTCCATGGCCAGCCAAGCCCCGTAAAGGATAATCGCGGGTATGAAGCACCACAGGGCCGTCAACGCTCCGTAGTACGCGGGACGGGAATGCAGGACGCGGGATGTTCGACCGTCCCCCCGCCACGCTGAAAGCGCGCCTTCTACCGATCATGTAGACGATGGATGACAGCGCAAGGAGACCAATGAGGATATGGCTTTTCGAAAACATGACTCTTCTTTTGCCTCTGAATGGGTGCGGGACACACCGCTGTTTTCCGTCACGGCCTCTGGATGTTTCCGGGCTCCTTGGGGTTGGTTGCCCGATGGAGGGTCCATGTCGCTTCCCAAAATTGATTTCTTGATGTCTATTAAAGCTTATCTATGGCCGATGTATGATCCGATTGTTACGATTGCGTGAACTCAACCGCCGGGTTCCTGCTTTTACCTCCCTCTGTTGGCCGAGGTGTGATCCGGATGTTACGATTGTATGAACTCGACCGGCCGTCCTCGATGTTGTAGTATAAAGGTGGTTGTGGAGACGGTTTCCGCCGGATGCGTTGAGCGGTAAATCTCTCCCCCTTACCGGATTCACCACGCAATTTTACTTTATGAAATCAGATTACCCGGGGGAATCATCCCAATGGCTTCAATACCAGCAGAATCAACCGTAACTCTAAGCGTGACCGTCCGTCCGGGCTCTTCCGGCCTCTTCAACCCGTTGCTCCAGAGCGGATTCAAGGTGAGAGCCGCACTGGGGTCGACGATCGAAACGTTTCTCCGTGAACGACTGGGCCTGGACAAGGAATATGTTCAGAACCGCATCCAAACGGTCTTCATGAACAACAAAGCCGTGGATGATCCTGCTAAGGCAACGATTACCGAGGGAGCGGTTCTGGCGCTTTCGGCCGCATTACCGGGACTGGTGGGCGCAACTCTCAGAAAGGGAGGGTATTACGCGGCCATGCGTGAGGGAATCAGTTACGGCGCCGCAACCACACAGGCCTCCGGCGGAGACACGTGGGTGCGGGTGAAGCTGTTCAATCTGGTGGCCAAAGACCTGGGCGCGGCTTTTCTGGAACGGGGTATGTATGTGGAAGGCGCGTCGCTCGATGATTTTTTCGAACGTCAGTCTCCGGACTTCTGGTCCGGATGCCGCCGGATCGAACTGGACGGCCGGGCGCTGAGCGCCGAGGAACTGCGGCGGATTATTTGGAAGGATCGGAAAGCCCCGGTATTATTGAAGGTGCTTCAGGAAGGATGATGCTGAACACCGGCAAGTGGAGGGGTAGGGGAGCCTCGCTTCAAAAAGGCTCCCCCGCGAAACTTAGAAGTCATCGAATTCCTTCTCATCCAGGGGGATGACCTGTTCGGGATCCACTTGCTTCGGCTGGTGGGCGGATGTTTTGTCGGCCGGAGCGGTTCTCGTGTGAACGGCAAGGGCTTTTGCCTCCTCGGCATCGGGATGCCGATCCGGCTTCTTTTTCCGGATTGTGCCGCGTGGTCTACGGCGTTGTCCATCCGAAGCAGTCCGGCCGCCGACCAGGGCCACCAACTCGCCCACAAACCTCTTAAGGCGCCCGGCTTGAGAGTTCATCTCCTCTGAAGCGCTTGCCGATTCCTCTGCATTGGCCGCGTTCTCCTGCGTGACTTTGTCCATGTCGGCCACGGCCTTGCTTACCTGATCGATACCTTGGGCCTGTTCCGCGGATGCAGTGGCAATAGCGGCCACCAGTTCACCGACTTTGGTCGCGTTTTTCGCCACTTCCGTGAACTCGTCACCGGTCCTTCGCACCAGGTCCGATCCGGCCTTAACTTTCATCATCGTTTCCTCGATCAACTCCGCCGTGCTCTTAGCCGCTTCCGCTGCGCGCATGGCCAGGTTTCGCACTTCGTTGGCCACCACGGCAAATCCGGCCCCCGCTTCTCCGGCTCTGGCCGCCTCGACCGCCGCATTCAGAGCCAGTAGATTGGTCTGGAAGGCGATTTCATCGATGGTCTTTATGATTTTCGATGTCTCCTCGCTCGCTTTGGAGATCTCCTTCATGGAGTTGGTGAGGTCGTCCATGGAGCTGTTGGCTTTGGCAACCACCTGATTGGCCGTCTTCATCAGGTGGTCGGCCTGACCGGCGTTTCCGGCATTCTGTTTGGTCATGGAAGCCATTTCCTCTAGAGACGCCGAGGATTCTTCCACCGAGGCCGCCTGTTGCGAGGATCCTTCGGCCAGCGATCGGCTCGCGGAGGATACCTGGTCCGAGGCGGATGAGACCTGGGTAGCGCTTTGTGATAAACCGTCTATGACTTTCTTGATCGGTTTGGTGATGACCCGATTGACCAGAAAACACATCGCGATTCCGATGAGAATCGCCCCCAGGAGGGCGGCCAGGGTAGTAATGCTCGCCATGCCGGCCACACGGCCGGCGGTGGCCAGCGTACCCTTGAGTTCTTCGTTCGCCTGTTGAGTTGATTTGCCTAATTCTTGGTTTTCTTTCCGGCTCTGCTCGTTCGCCGCGAGTATCGTCTCACGGTTCATCTCGATGCGTTCCGAGTTTTGGATCGCGGACTCGGACTTGACAATGATCTCATCTTGTCGAGCGAGCGTTTCCGTGACGTCGCGACCTACCGCAAGGATGCCTAAAAACCCGCCCTCGTCGTCCAACAACCCCTGGTAGGCGACTTCATACGTCAATCCTCCGGCTTCGACTTCTTTCACTTGAAGAAAATCGTTACGTACGGAACGTCCGTCGAGGATCTGGTTTTCCCCCCGGGCCTTTTCCATCAAGGCGGCCAATCGCTGATTGAAATCAGCGGCCAGACCATCTTCTATGGGGATGTCCTCCAGTATGTCGCCCTTTTGATCCACAAATGTCGAATATCGCGCTTTCCCGATCTTTCCATTGGCATCGGCGACAAAAAGAGCCAACCGAGCCCCCAGATCGTCCGAAAGGAAGCGCAGCATATCCAATTTGAACCAATATCCGCAAACAAGCAGCCCCAAATCCAAGCCGGAATCGGTCTTTAAAAAAGCGGCAGCTCCCAGGGCCAAGTCGTTCCCTATCCGGTCGATGCTCTTGGTGAGGCGGTTTTCTCTAATGGCTGCTTGAAAGAGATAGGAATCGGACAGATCCGCGTTGAACAAGACTTCCTCGTTTGAATACAGACCCTTGCCTCGAAGGTCGCCTTTCAGGCCGAGCACCGTGTAAAAGTTCGCGTTCGCGGAAGATACCAGGGCTCCAACAAAATCGTTCAAAACGCCCTGGTCTTCGTAAGGATCGACGCCGGCGCCCAACTCGATTCCCGGATCACCGCCCATATCCTGCACGCCGGCGGAATAAAAACCGGCGGCGCTTTCTCGAACGTCGCGGGATTTTACGGCCGCATCGGCCAGGAACTTGGCCGAGTCGATCCGTCGATCCAAGAGCTTTAGAGCCGTTCCGGCCAGTGCACTCAGATTGGTGCGAAGCGCCTCTCCGGCCGACACATTGGAATCCTGGATCAATTGCCGCATGGATTTGAATTCTTCGCCGAGTTCGGCGGCCATGTCGCCCATCTTGGCGGCGTTGGCGCCGGCTTCGTTCAGCTTCTCGCCGAGCCCCGCCGTTCGTCCCATTACGTCACCGGCCGTGCCCGCAACGTGTTGGAGTAAGTCTCCCTGTTTTCGCACGGACCATAAAGCGACCACCCCAAGTATGACGGTACACAGGAGAAGGAGCGAAATGATTGCGATCATTTTTTTGTTGATGCTATTGAACATTCCATAGATTCCTTTCCGTGGGACGGTCCGGCGCTTCGGATCAACGGTGAAGAATGCTTCGCGCATACATGATGTACACACCCGTGCGGCAAACCCACGCCCGGTATCGAGAAGGCATCGTACGGTTTGAACGCCAAAATCGAAGGGCAAATCTTTACCGGATCCATCTCACGCCCATCCCTCTTTCGAGGCATTTGCGGGAACGCCCGGCCGGGGAGAAAAGGTCCGGGACCGGACTACGGCCCGACAACCGGGAAGATACGTTCGACGGATCCACCCGGCCGCCGGCGCGATCGGAATCGAACAACGCCGGCGTTCCCTGGAAGCGGGCGGGCTGCACGTGAGGCTCGAATAAAGAGACGGCGGCAACCCGCTCGGATTCTTCGTCGCCCTGCCGGGCCTCTATTTCATGAAATCATCCGCGGTCAATCCCCAGCTGAATATCTCCGTGCCGTGCCACTGTTTACAGGTGTCCGCGTATTTGGGGTTTTTCAACATCCTCTCGACGGCTTTGTCCATGAGGTTGCCGAGGTCCTCGTCTTCCGCGCGTGTGACGGCCGAATAGATGTACGGTCCGATAGGTTGGGAAAAGGCGTGGATCTTCTTGGACCATCGTTTGGAATCGTTGGCCACCCACCAGATGATCCCGAGATCGATGACACCGGCGTCCACTTCGCCGTCGGCGATCATCTTGTAAATCACCGGCATCTCGTCAATCTGCAGGATTTCCTTCACTGCAATCAAGGGGACCGCTTTGCCGGCCCTGTTCATCTCGGCCTCGGTTTCGCTTTTCGGGAACGTTCTCTCGATATCGGTCTTGCCTTCGTCGGCAGGCACATAGATTCCGGCGCGTCGCATGACACGGCGGACGGCGGGGTCGTTGATCACCACCACCTTTTTATCAGCCAAGGAACCGGCCTCCGCCGTCACGTCCTTGACGGGTTTGCCGTCCATTTCCCGGCAGCAGACCACGGGTCCAGTATCGAGGTACGGGCGGGAATAGCGGACATTGTAATGGGCATACATGGGACTCGGAATGACGGCGGAAAAAACCACATCGTATTTCCCGTCCCGAAGCACTTTGATGATCTGGCTCCACTCCTGATCGACAATCACGGGTTTAACCGTCTGCCCGAGGTCCTTGGACAGCTCCTCGGCCAGAATGTCGGCAAGGGCCACTTCAAGACCGGTGAGCTTGCCCTTTTCCTTGAAGCTCAGGCCTTCGAACGACAGATACATGCCGATGCGGATCTGTCCGTCCTGCTTGATTTGAGCCAGCGTCGCACTTTCGGCCGCCCGCACATCCGTTTGAGAAACCAGAAGAACAAGGGCCGCAAGTACGGTTGTCGTGATGATGGTGAAATACCCGGGAACGGGAATCTGCCTCATTGGTTGTCTCCTTTCTCTGAGAAGGTTCATTAGACGATTTCGTGATTTGAGCACGTAACTCGTGTCCATAGAGCGGATTTCCAGCAACGTTTCTGTTTCACCTCCTGACTCGCCCATCCAAAGGACGGAACGCTCACGCCCGCTACCCGGACGTTCATCTCCACGGTAATCTCCAGCCGGTCCGTCTTTGCCCGACAATGCCGACGGCGGCGCGTTGGTAAACGGAGCCTTTTCAGAACCAGTGGGTAGCAAGAAATATGCCTACAATGCAACGTGTGTAACTATCCAAATTTACGCGAATGTTTACATTGCCCTCTCAATCGGCCCTACGGAATGCTCAACTTCTGCGCAATCCGTGGAGCTTGGAGGTACATTTTAGCGGGATCGGGCGGGCTGGACTTCAAGCGTTGTGAGGCGCCTATTCAGGGAATCAGAACCGGCTTCCAGTTCGAGTGGCGAGCACGGGCCAACGTTGGTGCGTATTGAGAAATCATCCACGAGGAGGGAGAAGGACGTGGCGAGGGTGTTTCTTCGCCGACCGCCGTCCCGGAGCCCGATTGAAAAGTCTTGGGAGGGGTTTGGTCCCGCCGCGGCGGGATTTCTCGGAAGGGTTCCCCAACGATCATCCGAAAAACCACTTTCACTTGACACCGGGCGATGGTACGGCCTACTCATGAGGGCGGAATCGATGACCATTTCGCCTGTTGGAAGGAGCAGATCCCATGAATGAAGAGGAAGCCGGACGCAAGCTGCTGCAAGTCATCCGGAATGTCGCGGAAGGACACTATTCCAACGACATTATGGAATTCACCAGGGACGAGTTTCCCGAATCCATGCGCACGGTGGCCGAGGCCATGGGTATGATGATGGTCAAGGTCGAGGCGCGCGAGTTCCGTCTCGAAGGGCTCATCGAGGAGTTGAAAGCCCTCAACGAACGGATCAAACGGAACGCCATCGGCGCGGTTTCAGCCATGGCCCAGGCCTTGGGCGCCCGGGACATGTATACGGAAGGGCACACGACACGGGTCGCCGACTGCGCGAGGAAGATGGCCCTCAGGCTCGGCATCAACGAAGAGCAAGCCGAGTTCGTGCGCATCGGCGGGCAGTTGCACGACATCGGCAAAATCGGCTTCAGCGATCCGCTGTTCACCGACCACGGCCTGAAGAATACGCCGGAGCTGGTCAAGGAGATCGTCAATCACCCGAGGCTCGGGGCTGAAATCCTCAAGGATCTGGACTTCCTGGGTCCGGCCCTCGATTATGTGCTCTGCCATCATGAACGCATCGACGGAAGCGGCTACCCCCGCCGCCTGAAAGGCGACGATGTTCCGCTCGGAGCCCAGATCCTCGGCGTGGCGGACAGCTTCGACGCCATGACCACGGACCGGCCGTATCAGAAGGGGATGAGCAAAACCGTGGCCATCGAGAAACTCCAAGCACAGGCCGGCAAGAAATTCCGGGCCGACATTCTCGACGCCCTCGCAGGAGTGGTGGAAGAGTCGGAATAATTTGGGATAACTTGAACGATGCGGCTTGGATGAACATTTGACCTAAAGGAGGGTGCTATGAGTGAGGAATCTTCCGGGTTGCCCGCTATCCGAACAATGCTCCCCTCGGATCTCGACCGAATCATTGAAATCGACATCAGGGTTCTGGGCAAGCCCAGGCCCGACTATTGGAAAAAGCAGCTCGAACTCGTGGAAAAACGTTCCCAGGTATCCTCCCTGGTGGCTGAACTGGACGGCAGGGTGATCGGTTTTATTATCGGTTACCCGAGCATGTGGGAATACGGCGTTCCCAATAAAATCGGCTGGATCGACACCATCGGCGTGGACCCGGACTGCCAGAGAACGGGCGTCGCAAGGATGCTGTTCAAGGAAATGGCGAACAGCCTCAAGAAAGCGGGAGTCGTTACCATCTATACACTGGTCACGCGCCGGGACTGGGTTCTCTTGAAATTCTTCAACAGCATGGGCTTCCAGAAAGGCGATATGATCAACCTCGAGTTGGATATTTAATCAAATGATGTATAACCAGGAGGTACTGTTATGAAGGACTGGACCAAACTGGCCCAATCGATCAATCAATTCGTCAAACCGCCGACCATACCCGTGGGCATCAAGTTGGTTTCATCCGCCGGCGAATTCCCGGCCAAAACGCGACGCCCCCTGTCCGATCTCGGGTTCAAGACCACGATTTGCGTGTCCATCGCCATGGCGCGCAAATACGGGTGGACCATCGGATTGACGCCGGAAGACAACTATTGCCCGGTTTCCGAACTGTTCTACGGCTGGGCCGACACACCGGGCGAGAACGAAACTTCGCTGTTCAACTTCCTGAAGTCCCTGAATTACGGCGTTAATGACAACGCCCTGTCCCATCTGATTGCCTCGTCGACCCGCTACAAGCTCGAGCCGGGCCGATGCGGCGGAATCGTGGTTTCTCCCATGGAACTGGGACGGATCGACCCGGACCTGATCATGATCTTCTGCAATTCAGCTCAGCTCATGCGCCTGGTGCACGCAGCCACCAGGGAGACGGGTGATGAGTTGACGTCCGTTTTCAGCGGGCGGTTCGGGTCGTGCAACGAAGGGATTCTCCGCACCCTCCAAACGAACCGGCCCGAAGTCGTGGTGCCCGGAAACGGGGACCGCGTCTGGGGAATGGTCCAGGACGATGAAATGATCTTCACCATACCGGGACACGATATCGAACGGGTTGTCGAGAGCCTCGAGGTGACCCATCGGGCCGGTGTCCGGTACCCCATACCCATCGACGTCCGGCACGAGCCGAACTTTCCACCCCAATTGATGACACCCGGTCCCGCCGGAAAATAGGTGCGGGGGATGGTTGGGGAAAAACTTTCGAGAAAGTAGGGGCGTATTGCAATACGCCCCTACATGCAGGCCTCACCGCCTTCGGCGGAGAGGCTTGTGCCGTTCCGCGCCCGGCAGACTCCATGGTCAGCCGGGTAGGCTGGGTTAGCGAGCGGAGCGAACGTAACCCAGCGAATCCGTAGGCGCACGGATCAT